>NZ_RCOB01000199.1:0-27783 GCF_004307665.1 Pseudomonas sp. Sample_16 | reverse complement strand
CGATGAAAGCGTGGTCAGCCTGATCGAGGAGGAACTCAACGGCGCCGATCACCTGCTCTACTTCGAATCGCAGAGCAGCCTGGGCAGCGCGACGATCAAGGCAACTTTCCAGCCGGGCACCAACCCCGAGCTGGCGCAGGTCGATGTACAAAACCGCCTGAAGGTGGTCGAGTCGCGTCTGCCGCAAGCGGTCAATCAGCAGGGTTTGCAGGTGGAAAAGGTCTCTTCCGGTTTCCTCTTGCTGATTACCCTGACCTCCAGCGACGGCAAGCTCGATGACGTGGCGCTCAGCGATTATCTGGCGCGCAACGTGATGAACGAGATCAAGCGCCTGGACGGCGTCGGCAAGGCGCAGCTGTATGGCGCCGAACGAGCGATGCGCATCTGGATCGACCCGCAGAAGCTGATCGGTTTCAACCTCACCCCGGCGGATGTCAACGCGGCCATCGTCGCCCAGAACGCCCAGGTCTCGGCCGGCAGCATCGGTGATTTGCCGAGCCGCAGCAGCCAGGAAATCACCGCGACCATTCTGGTCAAAGGCCAGTTATCGACGCCGGAAGAATTCGCCGACATCGTGCTCAAGGCCAATCCCGATGGCTCGACGGTGCGCATCGGCGATGTCGCGCGGGTCGAGATCGGCAGCCAGGAATACCAGTTTTCCACGCGCCTGAACGGCAAGCCGTCGACCGCCGTCGGCGTGCAACTCTCGCCCGGCGCCAATGCCCTCAACACCGCCACCCTGGTGCGGGCGAAGATGGACGAGCTGTCGCGCTACTTCCCGGCGAACGTCGAATACAAGATTCCCTACGACACCTCGCCGTTCGTCAAAGTCTCCATCACCAAAGTGGTCTACACCCTCGGCGAGGCGATGTTGCTGGTGTTCGCCGTGATGTTTCTGTTCCTGCAAAACATCCGCTACACGCTGATCCCGACGCTGGTGGTGCCGGTGGCGCTGATGGGCACCTTTGCGACCATGCTCGCCCTGGGTTTCTCGATCAACGTGCTGACCATGTTTGGCATGGTGCTGGCCATCGGTATCCTGGTCGACGACGCGATTGTGGTGGTGGAGAACGTTGAGCGAATCATGGCCAACGAAGGCCTGTCGCCCAAGGACGCCACGCGCAAAGCCATGAAGCAGATCACCGGGGCGATCATCGGCATCACCCTGGTGCTGGTCGCGGTGTTTATTCCGATGGCATTCATGCAGGGTTCGGTCGGGGTGATCTACCGGCAGTTTTCGCTGTCGATGGCCACCTCGATCCTGTTCTCGGCGTTCCTCGCCCTGACCCTGACCCCGGCGCTGTGCGCGACCCTGCTCAAACCGATCGCCAAGGGTGAGCATCATGAAAAAAGCGGATTCTTTGGCTGGTTCAACCGTCGTTTCGAGCAACTGACCGACCGCTATCAGGGCTGGGTCGCCTATGCCCTCAAACGCACCGGTCGCTATCTGCTGATCTACGGCGTGCTGCTGGTCGGTCTGGGATTGTGCTTCGCGCGCCTGCCCTCTTCGTTTTTGCCGGTGGAAGATCAGGGCTACACCATTACCGACATTCAGTTGCCACCCGGCGCCACCAAGAACCGTACCGTGCAGGTGGCCGAACAGATCGAAGCGCATAACGCCGGTGAGCCGGGTATCGGCGACAGCGTGGTGATTCTCGGTTTCAGCTTCTCCGGTAGCGGGCAGAACGCGGCGCTGGCGTTCTCGACACTCACGGATTGGTCGCAACGTGGCAGCGATGACTCGGCGAGTTCAATTGCCGATCGTGCCAACATCGCCCTGAGCCAGATCAAGGACGCCATGGCCTTCTCTGTGCTGCCGCCTCCGGTGGACGGCCTCGGCACCTCCAGCGGTTTCGAGTTCCGCTTGCAGGATCGCGGCGGCCTCGGCCACGCCACGTTGATGCAGGCCCGCAGCGAGTTGCTGGCGGCCGCCGAAAAGAGCCCGATCCTGATGAACGTGCGCGAAAGCGCCCTGGCCGAAGCGCCGCAGGTGCAATTGATCGTCGACCGCAAACAGGCCAATGCCTTGGGCGTGTCCTTTGCCGACATCGGCAGCGTGCTGTCCACTGCCGTCGGTTCGACCTACATCAACGATTTCCCCAATCAAGGGCGGATGCAACGCGTTGTGGTGCAGGCCGAGGGCGACCAACGCAGTCAGGTTGACGACCTGTTGAAGATCCACGTGCGTAACAACAGCGGAAAAATGGTACCCCTCTCGGCTTTCGTCCAGGCCAAATGGATTCAAGGCCCGGCGCAATTGACCCGCTACAACGGTTACCCGGCAGTAGCCATTTCCGGTGAACCGACACCCGGCCACAGCACCGGCGAAGCCATGGCCGAGATCGAACGGCTGGTGGCATTGGGGCCTGTGGGACTGGGTCAGGAATGGACCGGGCTGTCATTGCAGGAACGCCTTTCCGGCAGCCAGGCACCGATCCTGCTCGGGCTGTCGCTGCTGATCGTGTTCCTGTGCCTGGCGGCGCTGTATGAGAGCTGGTCGATTCCGACGTCGGTGCTGCTGGTGGTGCCGCTGGGTGTGCTCGGTGCGGTGCTGGCGGTAACCCTGCGCGGGATGCCCAACGACGTGTTCTTCAAGGTCGGGTTGATCACCATCATTGGGTTGTCGGCGAAGAACGCGATCCTGATCATCGAATTCGCCAAGAGCCTGTACGACGAAGGCCACGACCTGCTCGACGCCACCTTGCAAGCGGCACGCCTGCGGTTGCGGCCCATCGTGATGACATCGCTGGCATTCATCCTCGGCGTGGTGCCCCTGGCGATCGCCACCGGCGCCAGCTCGGCGAGCCAGCAAGCCATCGGCACCGGGGTCATCGGCGGGATGATCAGCGCGACGTTGGCGGTGCTGTTTGTGCCAGTGTTTTTTGTGGTGGTGATGAAACTGGTGCGTAAACGCCACAAATAAACCTGACCCAACACAAATCCCTGTGGGAGCGGGCTTGCCCGCGATGAAGCCATCACACTCAACATCTATGTTGACTGTAACTCCGCTATCGCGGGCAAGCCCGCTCCCACAGGGATCTCATCGTCTTCGGATTGTGGTCATAACAGACTGCGCTGGGCTAAGGTGTCTGCAATGCCTTGACTCATTGAGCCTCCATGCCCTTCCTCACCCACACGCACCCACGCCTGTCCGCCGCCGCCACCTTTGGTGTCGCGGCCGGGGTCCTTGTTCCGGCCGATTCAATCATCAGCAAAATCCTCATTGGCTGGAACGTCGGGGTCTGGACTTACCTGATTCTGATGTTCTGGCTTGCCGCGCGCTCCAAGGCGGCTGACGTCAAACGCATTGCCGACATCGAAGACGAAAATGCCGGGCTGGTGCTGTTCGTGGTGTGCATTGCGGCGATTGCCAGCCTGGCAACCATTGCCGTCGAACTGGCCGGCAGCAGGGACCTGGAAACCACCCGCAAACTGCTGCATTACGGCTTCACCGCACTGACAGTGGTCGGTTCATGGCTATTGATCGGGGTGATTTTCAGCGTGCATTACGCGCGGCTGTTTTACACCTGGGAAGGCAAGGAGCCAGCACTGCGCTTTGCCGAAGGGCTGACAACGCCCAACTACTGGGACTTTCTGTACTTCTCGTTCACCATCGGCGTGGCGGTGCAGACATCGGATGTTGGCGTGGCGACCCGGGATCTGCGCAAGATCGTGCTGGCGCAGTCGTTGATCGGTTTTCTGTTCAATACCTCGATTCTCGGGTTTTCTATCAATATTGCGGCAGGGCTATTCAATTGATCCCTGCACAAACGTTCTAGTCATGGTCTCCCTCAAAGACGTTAAATGAGCTGTGATTTCCGCCTCGCAGGTGCCGCATGACTTCTCACAACTGGCTCGATCTGGCCCAGGACGCCGACACCGGCATCGAGACCCTGCGCGCGCATTTCGAGGGGCATGCCTATGATCCGCACTGGCATGACAGTTATCTGGTGGGCGTTACCGAGCAAGGGGTGCAGCAGTTCAATTGTCGGCGTGCCAGGCATCAGAGCACGCCGGGCAAGGTGTTTTTGCTGGAACCAGGCGATATTCACGACGGCGATGCGCCGACCGCCGACGGTTTTACCTATCGCATGTTGTACCTCGACCCGCAGTGGTTGCAGCGCGAACTCGGTGCCGTGTTCAACGATGCCCCGGACAACAGCGAGTTGAGTTTCGCCACCACCCTGGCCAATGATTCGCGCCTGGCCCACGCCACCAGCCTTGCCTTTGAGACACTGCACGGTGGTGAACTGAAGATCGTCCGCCAGACCGCTCTCGATGGCTTGCTCGAACGCCTGACCTGCCACCTGCATTGGCGCACTCGCTATGGCGAAGATCCGCGCTTACCCCTGGTTGCGCAAAAGGCTCGGGAATACCTGCACGCCAACGCACAAACGGACATCGGCCTCGACCAACTGGCCGCCGCCACCGGCGTCGACCGCTTTCGCCTGACCCGCGCCTTCAAGGCTGCCTACGGCATCGCGCCCCACGCATACCTGGTGCAATTGCGCCTGGCCACAGCGCGTCGAATGCTTGCCCGAGGCGCACAACCGGCCACGGTGGCAACGACGTTGGGTTTTGCCGACCAGAGTCACCTGGGCCGCTGGTTCGTGCGCGCCTACGGTCTGACGCCGGCGCTGTACCGCAAGCGCTGCTCAAATCTTCCAGACAGATAAACGCCTGGTTGGTGAAGATCACGTTCACTGATCTTCACCGGAGCTAGCCTGCGATGCTGTCCTCTTTTCCGACGTTACTGCCGTTTTTGCTGTTCGCCTTCGTGGCTTCGATCACCCCGGGCCCGACCAACATTCTGGTGCTGAGCAACAGCGCCCGATTCGGCTTGTCCGCCGCTGTTCCGATCATTCTTGGCGCCTGTGCCAGCGCCGCGCTGCTGGTGTTGCTGGTGGGCACGGGCGCCGGGACTACGCTGAGCCAATGGCCGCTGTTGCAAACGCTCATGCAATGGGCCGGCGTGGCGTGGCTGAGTTATCTGGCCTGGCAAATCTTCCGCGCCCCTGCCGTGTCAATTGCCTGCGAGAATGCCGAAAAGCGCCTGGGCCTGCTGGGCGCGGCGAGCCTGCAATGGATCAACCCGAAAACCTGGATGATGGCCCTGGCGGTGGTCAGTGTGTTTGCCGGCACCGGTGAAAACCGCTTGGCGCGTGTGCTGACGCTGTCGCTGGCGTTTTTTTTGATATCGCTGCCGTGTCTCGGCGCTTGGGCTTTGCTTGGCGCCGGTTCCGCACGCTGGTTGCGCTCACCTCCTGCCATGCAACGCTTCAACCGCTGCATGGGCCTGTTGTTGCTGGGTTCAGCTTGGTTGAGCCTGCTGAGCTGAGCGCCATCGGTCGGCTTTTGTCGGACTGTGACTCATCGAACACTTGACGACAGATTCAATTTTGGTGTCTTCTGAAACCGGTTTCAGCGCTATGCGCTCAGCCTTATAAATCCAATAAGAAGGTTTCAGACCGTGAATGATTTCTCCGCCGCCCAGCGCAGCCGCGTGACCATGCTCGACGTGGCCGAACACGCCAAGGTCTCCAAGGCCAGCGTTTCGCGGTTCATCGGCGAAGACCGCGCCCTGCTTTCCGACGCCATTGCCCGGCGCATCGAACAGTCGATTGCCGAACTGGGCTATCGGCCGAACCAGATGGCCCGTGGCCTCAAACGTGGGCGCACCCGTCTTATCGGCATGCTGGTGGCCGATATTCGCAACCCTTATTCAATCGCCGTGATGCACGGGGTAGAAACCGCCTGCCGAAAGCACGGCTACAGCCTGGTGGTGTGCAACACCGACCGCGACGACGAGCAGGAACGCCAGCACCTGGCCCTGCTGCGCTCGTACAACATCGAAGGTCTGATCGTGAACACCCTCGGCCATCACCGCGACGAACTGCATGAACTGCACCGGGAAATGCCCATGGTGCTGGTGGATCGCAAAGTCGAAAACCTGGACAGCGACATCGTCGGCCTGGATAACCCGGCGGCCGTCGAAATGGCCCTCACACACCTTGAAGAACGCGGCTACCGCGATGTGTTGATGGTGACTGAACCGTTTGACGGCACCAGTTCGCGGATTGAGCGGGTCAGCAGTTTCAAGGCGCAAATCGCCCTGCGCCCGGCCCTTCAAGGCAGCATTATCGAAACCGGCAGCGAACTGACCGAACAGCTCAAAACCTTCCTCGGCACAACCGGCCCCGGCCCGAAAGCGCTGTTTTGCGCGAACGGTATTGCGGCGTTGGCCAGTACCCATGCGCTGCGCGAGTTGCAGTGTGATCTGTTTAACGACGTCGGCCTGATTGCGCTGGATGATCTGGATTGGTACCCGTTGGTGGGTAGCGGGATTACGGCCCTCGCGCAGCCGACCACCGAGATTGGCGCCAGCGCGTTTGAGTGTTTGCACAAGCGCTTGCGTGGGGATGACGGGGCGGTGCGGACCCTGGATTTTTCGGCGCGGTTGATTGTGCGGGGGTCGACCCTTGGGAATTTGGGTTGACTGTGATGGCCTCATCGCTGGCAAGCCAGCTCCCACAGGGGACATGTGTCGAACACAAATTTGATATCCAGCACAAATCCTGTGGGAGCTGGCTTGCCAGCGATGAGGCCCTGAAGGTCACCCACTATTTTTTTGAACAAAAATGAAACCGGTTTCAGAGGTAGAAAAACAATGAACAAACCCGCCGTTTCCATCAGCCTTTCCAGCTACGGCGCCGATCTGGTGCGCCAGCGCGGCCAAGGCAGTTTCATTGCCGTACTGGCCGCCGCCGGGGCCACGCGCATCGAATGGCGTGAAGAGCTGCTGACCTTTGAGAACCCCGCACACCTGGCCGACGCGACTCGGGCCGAGGGCCTGGAAAGCGTCTATTCCTCGCCCATGGAATTGTGGCTGGCCGGCCAATCCAAGCCCAATCCGCAACTGATCACCGCGTTGCAACGTGCCCAGGCGTTTGGCGCCAAATGGCTGAAAGTGTCGCTGGGTTATTTCACCGACAACAGCGATTTGCACAGCCTTGCCCGGACACTCGGCGAACACCCGGTGCAATTGCTGGTGGAAAACGACCAGACCTTGCACGGTGGCCGCATCGAACCGTTCCAGCGTTTCTTCAATGAAGTCGAGCAACACACGCTGCCGATCAAAATGACCTTCGATATCGGCAACTGGCAGTGGCAGGACCAGTCCGCCACCAACGCGGCCCGGTTGCTCGGTCGTCACGTCGGTTATGTGCATTGCAAAGCCGTCATGCGCCGCGCCGACGGCAAACTGGTCGCCATCCCGCCCGCCGCCAGCGACCTGCAACAGTGGGAACAGTTGCTGCGGCACATGGCCCACGGCGTCATGCGCGCTGTCGAATACCCGCTGCAAGGCGAGGACCTGGTGCAACTGACCTCCGAACACGTCAGCGCCCTCGCCCACCTCGGCCAATCGTCGCTGGAGAACGCCCATGTCTGAGATCGATATCCTCTCGTTCGGCGAAACCATGGCGATGTTCGTCGCCGAGCAAACCGGCGACCTGGCCAGCGTCAGCGCTTTCCATAAACGCATTGCCGGGGCGGACAGCAATGTCGCCATTGGCCTGTCGCGCCTGGGTTTCAACGTGGCATGGCTGAGCCGGGTCGGCGCCGATTCACTGGGCCACTTCGTGATCGACACGCTGGAGAAAGAAGGCCTGGATTGCCGTCACGTCGACATCGACCCCGCGCACCCCACCGGTTTCCAGCTCAAGTCGCGCACCGACGATGGCAGTGATCCTGTGGTCGAGTACTTTCGCCGTGGCTCGGCGGCCAGTCACCTGTCGCCGCACTCGATCGTTCCCGACTTGCTCGAGGCACGGCATCTGCACGCCACCGGCATTCCTCCGGCGCTGTCGGAAACGGCGCGGCAGATGTCGTTCGAGCTGATGACCGGCATGCGCGAAGCCGGGCGCAGCGTGTCGTTCGACCCCAATCTGCGCCCGAGCCTGTGGGCCAGCGAGCAGCAGATGATCACCGAGATCAACCGCCTCGCCGCCCTCGCCCATTGGGTGCTACCGGGACTGAGCGAAGGTCGCCTGCTCACAGGTTTCGAAGACCCGGCCGACATCGCCGCCTTCTACCTTGATCAGGGGGTCGAAGCCGTCGCGATCAAACTGGGGCCGCATGGCGCCTATTACCGCACGCATCTTGATCAAGGCTTCGTTGCCGGTATGCCGGTGCAAACCGTGGTCGACACGGTCGGTGCCGGCGACGGATTCGCCGTCGGCATGATCAGCGCGCTCCTGGAAAACCACAGCTTTGCCGACGCCGTGCAACGGGCCAACTGGATTGGCAGCCGCGCGGTGCAGAGTCGGGGGGATATGGAAGGGTTACCCACCAGAGCCGAGATGGATATTGTTCGTTCCCACGCTCCTGCGTGGGAACGCAGCCTCTGACGCTCTGCGTCACGGGGACGCGGAGCGTCCCTTGAGGCATTCCCACGCCGAGCGTGGGAACGATCACCGTTACCTGCTGCGACAAAAACAACAAGCTCAGGAGCACCACCCATGAAAACCGCAACGCTCGCCACCCGCCGCTGGTGGTACATCATGCCAATCGTGTTCATCACCTACAGCCTGGCGTACCTGGACCGCGCCAACTACGGTTTCGCCGCCGCCTCCGGGATGGCCGCCGACTTGATGATCACGCCGGGCCTGTCGTCGATGCTCGGCGCGCTGTTCTTCCTTGGCTACTTCTTCTTCCAGGTGCCGGGGGCGATCTACGCGCAGAAACACAGCGTGAAGAAACTGATTTTCGTCAGCCTGATCCTCTGGGGCAGCCTCGCGACGTTGACCGGCATTGTCTCCAACGCTTACTGGCTGATCGTCATCCGCTTCATGCTCGGCGTGGTCGAAGCCGCGGTGATGCCGGCGATGCTGATCTACCTGTGCCACTGGTTCACCCGCGCCGAACGCTCGCGGGCCAACACCTTCCTGATCCTCGGCAACCCGGTGACCATGCTGTGGATGTCAGTGGTCTCCGGTTATCTGGTGCAGCATTACAGCTGGCGCTGGATGTTCATCATCGAAGGCCTGCCGGCGGTGCTCTGGGCCTTCATCTGGTGGCGTCTGGCCGATGATCGTCCGTCCCAGGCCAAGTGGCTCAATGATCAGGAAAAGCACGATCTGGAAAGCGCACTGGCAGCCGAACAGGTCGGCATCAAGGCCGTGAAGAACTACGCCGAAGCGTTTCGCTCGCCGAAAGTGATCCTCCTGGCGCTGCAGTTTTTCTGCTGGAGCATCGGTGTCTACGGTTTCGTCTTGTGGCTGCCGTCGATCCTCAAGGCCGGCGCGCAAATGGACATGGTCGAGGCCGGCTGGCTGTCAGCGTTGCCCTATCTGGCGGCGGTGATCGGCATGCTGCTGGTGTCCTGGGGGTCGGACAAACTGCAAAAACGCAAACGCTTCGTCTGGCCACCGCTGCTGATCGCCTCGATTGCCTTTTACGGTTCCTACGCGCTGGGTGCCGAACATTTCTGGTGGTCGTACACCCTGCTGGTGATTGCCGGGGCCTGTATGTACGCGCCGTACGGTCCTTTCTTCGCGATCATCCCGGAAATCCTCCCGGCCAACGTCGCCGGCGGCGCCATGGCGTTGATCAACAGCATGGGCGCACTGGGTTCGTTTGGCGGCTCTTATCTGGTCGGTTACCTGAACAGCGCCACCGGTTCGCCCGGCGCCTCGTACTTGCTGATGAGCGGCGCGCTGATGTTCTCGGTGGTGCTGACCATTTTGCTCAAACCCGGTGCCAGCGACCGGGAGCGGCCCGCAGTAACGCGCCCCCTCAGCGCTCAATCCTGAATTCAATTGAGAACATGAAGATGAAAAAGCAGGTCGTTCTGTACAAGAAACTCTCGCCCCAGCTGATGGCTCGTCTGCAGGCGCACACCGACGTGACGCTGATCGAAAGCCTGGACGCCGAAGGCCTGGCCAAACTGCGCGACGCCCTGCCCCGTGCCCACGGTTTGCTCGGCGCCAGCCTGAAGCTGGATGCCGAGCTGCTGGACCTGGCACCCAATCTGCAAGCCATCGCCAGCGTCTCGGTGGGCGTCGACAACTACGACATCGACTACCTGACCGAGCGGCGCATCCTGCTCAGCAATACGCCGGACGTGCTTACCGAAACCACCGCCGACACCGGTTTCGCGCTGATTCTGGCCACCGCCCGGCGCGTGGTGGAACTGGCCAACATGGTTCGTTCAGGGCAATGGAAACGCAACATCGGCCCGGCGCATTTCGGCAGCGACGTGCACGGTAAAACCCTCGGCATCATCGGCATGGGCCGCATCGGCGAAGCCCTGGCCCAGCGCGGACACTTCGGCTTCGGCATGCCGGTGATCTACCACAGCCACTCGCCGAAACCGGCAGTCGAACAACGCTTCAATGCGCAATACCGAAGCCTGAGCGAACTGTTGCAGCAAGCGGATTTCATCTGCCTGACGCTGCCACTGACCGCTGAAACCAAAGGGATGATTGGCGCAGAACAGTTCGCGCTGATGCGCCCGGAAAGCATCTTCATCAACATTTCACGGGGCAAGGTTGTCGATGAGGCAGCGTTGATCGATGCGTTGCGTACGGGGCAGATTCGCGCGGCGGGGCTGGATGTGTTCGAGCGTGAACCACTTGATCAGGACTCGCCGTTGCTGCAATTGAGCAATGTGGTGGCAACCCCGCACATCGGCTCGGCCACCCATGAGACTCGGGAGGCAATGGCCCGGTGTGCGGTGGACAATTTGCTGGCGGCGCTGGTAGGTGAGCGGCCGGGGAATTTGGTGAACGGCGGCGCGTGGAAGGATTGAGGGATTCCCTGTTCTTCAGGTCGCCATTGCGAGCAACTCGCTCCTACAGTTTCAGTGGAATTCACAGATCTCGAGTTCACCACCGATTACTGTAGGAGTAAGCGAGCGCGCGATTGCGCCGACAGACACTCGACGTAGTGCTGAACAAACAGCCCGGCCTGATGTACATCGACCATTTCGGAGAACTGGCATCCACCATGCGATCCGATACCATTTGCCTAAGGAAACTACGTCGTTTAACCGGAATGTTCTCAGCCACTATTAAGACTCTTCAATCGAGCCAACCCCTGTTTTATATGACCCGCATTATCACCAATCGCCTCAAGCGCCCCTCGAATATTTCCACCAACCTCATCGGAACCACGCTGTTCGACCCAGAGTGTCAGCTCCATCAATGCTGCCTCCAAAGCCAATTGGTTGTGGTAAATTCTTTCAAGGACCTCTGGTAATAAATATTTTTCCGTCATGTTTTCGACTCCTTCGAAAAAATCAAAATTAGCAGCAGAACGGCTAGTGAAATAACCTCCTAGGTGTTGAAATTAAATTGCTAGTGGTCAACAGAACCTATTCGGTATTTCGATGTTTTTTGAATTGAAATTTTGAGTGAATCGCCTTCCATAGAAGGCAAAAAATAGAATCTTTTCATTTCGGCTCCGTTTCGTTCACAACAAATAAACATCGGTCAACTGCATTCAGTGTCTGCATAAGATAAGCATTGTGATCGCCAACCTGAACGGAACTAGCCGATTAAAGAGAGTGACTTTTGTCCACCTACGTATGATCACCAGCTATAGCGCAACCCTACATTGGCTCCCCACGGTTGGTCGATTTTGTTGCCATTGCTGTAATCGAAATCAGCATGGATCGACACCTTGTCGCTCAGCGACACGGCCACGCCGGCGCCCAACTCTCCACGGGAGCCCGACAGATCGTTGTTGAAGGTGTTGTTGTTGACCTTTACTTCGTTGTTGTTGGCGAACTCGTGTACATAGGCAGCGCGGATGTAGGGCTGCACTGTCTTGTCATCCCACTGGAAGTTACGCCCGGCGGTTGCCCCGGCCTTGGCCAGCAACGAATGGGTGCGATCGCCTTCAGCGGACAGGCCGTTATCCAGGTCGTAATCCTTGCCCTGAATAATCACGCCCGACAGTTGGGTGAAGGGTTCGACGAAATAATCGTCAGCCAGTTTGATGTGTCGACCGAACTCCAGGGAGGCACCGACGCCATGGCTGTCGTAATTGCCCTTGGTCTTTTTGCCATCACTCAGGTGCACATCGGACTCGTTCTGGAACCGGTTGAACTTGAGCACGCCGTCGAAGTAGTAACCGCTCGGCTCATCCAGCCAGGTGGTGTAGGCGCCCAGGTAGTAACTGTCGATGGTGCCGCTGGTGCCACGGCTCAAGTCCAGGTCGGACTTGCTGTAACCGCCCAACACACCCACCAGCCATTGCCCGTCACCGAGCGGCAACGGCGCATCGGCACCGAACGACAGGCCCTGCTGAACTTGCCGGTAAGCGACGCCCGAACTGGCATCCACGTCGAATTTATTGCCATAGGCGCGAATCCAGCCACCGGCTTTGCCATGATCCATGCGCACTTCGCCCATGCGGCTGCGCAAAGTGCTGAGCTCTCCATACCAGGCGGTCGGCGCCGCGTTGAACAGCGCGATCACCGATTGGGTGCCCGGGCTGATGCTGCGCGTGAGGGTATCGAGGTACCAGTCAGTGCTGCTCAGTTTCACCAGGTCATAGGAGAACGCCCCCAGGTCCACCGCACCACCGGCCAGCGTGAACGTGGCATCACCGCCACCGATGTGCACCACCGGAGTCGAGCCGGCGGCCAAGGGTTCCGAGCCACTGGCATCAATCGATACAGTGTGGTTGCCGGTGGCATTGCCGCTCACCGTCAGCGTGTCTACCTGCCCAGTGTTGAAGTCAGTGTGCATGGCGAACGTACCGCCGCTGCCCGACAGCGTTTGCACATTCAAGTTGAAGTATTCGCCGGGATTGCCAAACTGGATGGTGCCGCCATTCATGTCCAGGTTTTGCACCGAACCGTCGCCGAGCATCACCCAGCGTGCGTTGCTGTTGACGCCCAGGTTCTGCACGTTCTGCAAACGACCGGTCAGGGTCGCGGAATCTTCCAGCACGACGTTGGCCGTGCTGCCGCTTTCGGCGACGATATCGCCAACCAGCGTACTGTTGCCCACTCGCAGATTGGCTTCAGCGCCCCTGACAACATTCATCAGGATGCCGTTGCTCGCCGATAACGTAGAACCGTTGAGCACCGCGATGTTGGCCTTCGACGTGCCCGCAGTGCCGCGACCCACGAGGATCGCCGAACCATTGAGTCCGACAACGTCGGTATCGTTTAACACCAGCGTACTGTTGGCATCGATTCCCAGATCAACGTCGATGTTGATGCCGTTGACGTTGCCGGTGATGGTGCTGCCATTGGCCTGGACGGTACCACTGAACACACGCAAACCATTGGCGAGGGTGCCGGTACCGGAAAGCGTCGAATGATTAAGCGTCAGGCTGCTCAACGCGTTCACGGTAGCCCCCGCGCTCTCGCCGGTAATGTGGCTGTCACTGACAATTGCAGTGGAACCTTGCGTCCCCGCCGAGTCGCGACTGATCGCCAAACCTGTCCGACTATTTTCGATCGTGCTTCCAGTGATGGTCGCCGTACCGGCGTTCAAATGCACGCCATTGTTACCGGCTCCGTCAACCCGGGTGCCATTGAGGTTCAGCGTGGATTGGTTGACGGAGATATCAAAGGTCTGGCCGCCGTTGCTGTTCAAGGTCGATCCACCGTTCAACACGTAATTGTCGGGAGCGGTGGTGCCATCGATGTCCAACACCTCACCTGGGATTAAAACCCTTGCATACCCGATATCACTGATCAGCAACAATGGGGTGACAGATAACAGTTTTAAAACGCGGGACAGCGGATGCAGCTTGAACAATTTGACCGTCGACATATACACACCATTGGCGAACAAAAGTTGGAAAGCCGCGCATGCTAGAAAACAGCCCCTCATTCGTATGTAGGACTTATCCGACAGATTTCAGAGCGGATCTCCGTGTTCATAACCTGCCGCCATGGCTTTGCATGGGGCTTGGGCCGAAACGCAGACCGAATACCGGGCACTACCAAACGCTTCCCGCCGTTCTGCGCTTGGGAGCAGTAAACCGTGTTTTATGAATGTGCGTAACTGTCAAAGTTGACAGGTAGCGCCACTTTTTTTGCACTGGGAAACGCTGTAATTTCAGGCCCGCAAGCCTTCGAGCAAGTCCGTGGCACATAGAGCAATCCGCCGGCAGGCGTCCGCCAGTTTTGCCCGGTCCACCACCAGGCCGATGCGGATATGCCCCGCCGCACTCGGCCCGAACGCCTCCCCGGCCAGCACCGACACGCCATAGCCTTCCAGCAACCGCTCGGCAAAGTGCTGGGCCGACAAACCGGTGGCACGTACGTCGACCATCACGAACATACCGCCGTCGGGGCGAACCGCGCGCAGGCCCGGGCAGTGGTCGAGGCTGGCGCACACCAGGTCGCGCCGCAGGCGATATTCTTCGCGCATCGACGCCACTTGCGGCAGGTTTTCATCCAGGGCCAGTTGCGCGGCGTTCTGGATGAAGTCCGGAATGCCGAACAACATGCACAGCGACAGATTCACCAAATGTTCACACAGGGGTTTTGGCCCGATTACCCAGCCCACGCGCCAACCGCTCATGGCATGGGATTTTGACAGGCTGTTGATGGTCGCCGTGCGCTCGGCCATGCCCGGCAAACTCGCCGGGCTGATGTGTTCGCCTTCGTACAGCAAGTCGCTGTAGACCTCGTCGCTGATCAGCCACAGGTCATGACGAATGCACAACGCGGCCAAGGTCTGCCAGGTCGACAGCGGCAAACTGGCGCCGGAGGGATTGTTAGGGCTGTTGAGCAACATGGCGCGGGTCTTCGGCGTGATGCGTGCGGCGACATCCAGCGGGTCGACACGAAAACCGTTTTGCGAGCGCACCGGCACCGGTACCACTTTCGCGCCGCAGGCACCGAACACCCCTTCGTAGGTGACGTACATCGGTTCGGCGACGAGCACTTCGTCGCCGGGGTCGAGCAGGCATTGCACCACCGAATAGACCGCGCACTGCGCGCCGGGGAATACGATTACATGGTCGGCATCCACCGTTTGACCGCTGCGCTGGTGATGGCGCCGGGCAATGCTGGTACGCAAACCGTGGCTGCCGCGCACTGCCGGGTAGTGGGTGTCGCCGGCCAGCAAGCTGTCGATGGCCGCGTTTACGATGGGTTGTGGGGTGTCGAAATCCGGGTCGCCAATCGACAGCAGCAGGACATCGACACCCTGCTCGCGCAACTCAAGCGCTCGATCGTGAATCTGCCAGGCCGCCGCACCGTCACCGGCGATTCGTTGGGTCAAGGTTGAGTAGCGCATGCGGTTCTCCTGTCGCGCGGTTTTCCTTGCCTCAACCCTATCTCAAATCGGTGAACGCGCCACCCTGCGAGCCTTTGTTTAAAGGTGTTTAAGGATACTTCCTGAAAGCCACAAGACCTTGCGCCTTTGCCTACGGGTACGCCAGAATCCGCCGGCTTGTGCGTTCTGGGGGCCATCGGTAACTTGATTCGTGTCACTGATTGTCAGTGATCGGGTTTAGTCGCTCGTGGTTTACTAGCAAAGTGCACAGGTACTATCAGTCAGGCATTCCCATGTCTGCATTCGATGGTAGCTGTGCGCAGGGCGCCTTCGGGCGCGCCGGTTTGCTAGATCCCCGGTCGACTAACCTGCGTACAGCTGCCACCCCTTTCGTTTAGTCGCAAGAGGGGCGGCGCTTCATATGAGGATCTAGCTTGTGCCGAAAGTAACCCCAAACCCGCCGGATAACGATCCGACGTCCCCGTACGAATCCGATTCAAACAAACTCAACGAAGCCGCCGAACGCGCCCTCAACTTCCACTTCCCCTCGACCGCCGACATCAAAGCCACGCCGCGCACGGTCAGCACATTGTTCACCGTCGACCCCGATGTCACGACCGAAACCCTGATGGTGTATCTGGTGGAAACGCTGGCCTCGGTCGACGTGATGGTCCATCAACTGGTCGATCATCTGGAGGGTGGTGATCGCAACGCCCTGCTGGGCATTTCCAACAGCGTGATGCTGGCGGAAATCACGGCGAACCGGGTGCTGGATCAGATTGATCCACCGCAGTAGTCACCGTAAAAGAGCTTTTGTGGCGAGGGAGCTTGCTCCCGCTCGGTTGCGTAGCAGCCGTCGCTTTTTGGACGGCTGCGCAGTCCAGCGGGAGCAAGCTCCCTCGCCACAGGTTCTGTCAGCGCTGGCGGGCAACCATTTGCCAGACCCGTGCAATGTCTGTCGCCCGCTCTTGCAGCAAACGCGGCGCCTGGGTGCAGGCTTGCTCCAGCGTCATCGGCCCACTCGTCAAGGCGAACGCGGCATCGATGCCATGTTCATAGAGGGCCTGATAGCCCTCGCCCAGCGTACCGGCAATCACAATCACTGGCACGCCATGCAGTTGAGCGATGCGCGCTACACCAAACGGCGTCTTGCCGCGCAGGGTTTGTGCGTCGAAACGGCCTTCGCCGGTGATCACCAGATCGGCATTTTCAACCGCTTCAGCCAGGCCCACCAGTTCGGCGACCACCTCGACCCCGGCCTTGAACTGCGCACCGAGAAATGCCTTGGCAGCAAACCCCAAACCGCCCGCTGCCCCGCTGCCTGGCTCGTCGCGCACGTCCTTTTCCAATACCTTGGCGCAGTGATCGGCAAAGTGCCCCAATGCCTGATCCAGTTGCTCGACCTGCTCGGGCGACGCACCTTTTTGCGGACCGAAAATCGCCGAGGCACCGTGTGCGCCGCACAGTGGGTTGTTGACGTCGGCGGCGATGTCGAAACGCACGTTGGCCAATCGCCGGTCGACTTCGCTCAGGTCAATGCGGGCCAACTGCCCGAGCGCCAAACCGCCCGGTGCGAGCGACTTGCCCTGAGCATCCAGCAGTTTCACACCCAACGCTTGCATGGCTCCGGCGCCGGCGTCATTGGTCGCACTGCCGCCGATGGCCAGGATCACCCGTTGCGCCCCGGCATCCAGCGCTGCGCGAATCAACTCGCCGGTACCGAAGGTGCTGCTGATGCAGGCGTCACGCTGAGCCAGCGGCACCAACTGCAAACCGCTGGCCTCGGCCATCTCGATGATTGCGCTGTGGCTCTCGGGCAACCAGCCCCATGCGGCGTTAACCGGCGCGCCCAATGGCCCGCGAACCTGAGTACGGCGCAGCTCGCCGTTGCAGGCCGCCAGCACCGACTCGACCGTCCCCTCCCCACCGTCGGCCATCGGGCATTTGATCAACTGCGCATTTGGCCAAACGTCAGCCAAACCTAGGGCAATGGCGTCGGCCACGCCTTGGGCGCTGAGGCTGTCTTTGAACGAATCAGGGGCGATCACGATTTTCATGGGAATTCTCCAGTTCCATTGCCCCCATGCTGCCAGCCGCCCGGCGCAATGACGCCGGGCCGCTGCACAAGCGGCTGTATGGATTATTGTTCATTTCCACAAATAGCGGCGGTTACACAGGAACCCTGTAGGAGCCAGCCTGCTGGCGATTAACGTCCAGACACCGCGGTCATTCAGACGGGGCGCGTTATCGTTGACGTCCATCGCGAGCAGGCTCGCTCCTACAGGGGGAATGTGTTGTTTATGAGTTTGCGTCAGTCTGCGGTAGCAACTGCACGCCCAGGTACAACGCCAGCATGCCGTCCAGCTTCAACGGATCAACGCCGCTAAGCTCGGCAATCCTTTCCATGCGATAACGCAAACTGTTGCGGTGAATGCCCAAGGCTTCGGCGCAGGCCTGGCTTTGGCCGTCGTGTTCGCACCAACTGCGTAATGTCGCGAGCAACTGGCCGTTGCTGTCCTTGGCAATGACCTTGCGCAATGGGTTGAGCAGCTCGTCCAGCGCATCGTCGTTGCGATGCCGCCAAAGCATCACTGGCAATCGATAGCGGTTGAGCGTGAGCAAGCGGCAAGCGGGCAATACGCCGCGCCCGTAAGCCAGCAAGTCGCCGACACGACGATAGCAGCGGCGCAATCCCGTCAGACCGTCGGCCTGCCCGCCCACCGCGACGCGCAGAATGTTCCAGCCCAGGCCATCGAGCTTTTCCAGCAGCCGATCGTTTTCGATGGACTGGCTGGCCGGTCGGCACCACAGCAACGATGACGTCGAGGAACTGACGCACCAGCTATCGGGATACCGGCTGGTCAGCCAGGCACTGAGCGCCTCGGCGGTTTGCCCCGGCCCGTGTTCCATGCCCAATTCGAACAAATACGGCACCCGCGTCATCTGCGGTTTGAGCCCCAGTTGTTGTGCCTCATCGATCAATCGCGGCGAGTCTCCGGCCTCGCTGAGCAACAAGGCCAACAGGTCATCACATCGCTGGCGCCGCCATTGCTGCTCGGCCTGCTGGTTGCGCTGGCCCACCAGCATCTCGGCGGTCATGCGTACCAGTTCAGCGTAGGTGCGCAACTGCTCGGGTTCGCCAGTGATGCCCAGCACGCCGATCAAGCGCTGGTCGAGCATCAGCGGCAGATTGATGCCCGGCTGCACACCTTTGAGGTGGATCGCGGTTTGCGCGTCGATCTCCACCACGCGGCCGTTGGCCAACACCAGTTGCGCGCCTTCGTGGCGGGTGTTGACCCGCTCCGGTTCGCCGCTGCCGAGAATCAGCCCCTGACTGTCCATCACGTTGACGTTGTACGGCAGGATGGCCATCGCGCGGTCGACGATGTCCTGCGCCAGGTCGTGATCGAGTTCGAACATAACGGTGATCCTTGAAAGCGTGAGCGCCTGGCGGTTGTTCACCCGCACAGGCCTTGGTTGCAAACCCTGTGCTCAGGCACAAAGACAGCAGCCCCGAGGGTGGTCGAGACTCTGCGGGCGATCAACGTTACCCTTTGCATCGCAAAAAATCATAATAAAGAGAGAGCCGCCATGTCACAGAGCGCCGCCGCAACCCAGGCCATCGTTGACGAAAAAAACGCCGTCTACAAACGTATTACCCTGCGTTTGATCCCCTTCATTTTCATCTGCTACCTGTTCAACTACCTCGACCGGGTGAACGTGGGCTTCGCCAAGTTGCAGATGCTCGACGCACTCAAATTCAGTGAAACCGTGTACGGCCTCGGCGCCGGGATCTTCTTTATCGGCTACGTGCTGTGCGGCGTGCCGAGCAACCTGGCATTGACCAAATTCGGCCCACGGCGCTGGATCGCGTTGATGATGATCACCTGGGGCACGCTGTCGACCTGCCTGCTGTTCGTCACCACGCCCACCGAGTTCTACACCTTGCGCCTGTTCACCGGTGCCGCCGAAGCCGGGTTTTTCCCGGGCGTGGTGCTGTATCTCTCGCAGTGGTTCCCGACGTTCCGCCGTGGCCGCATCATGGCGCTGTTCATGTCGGCAATCCCGGTGTCGGGCCTGCTCGGCAGTCCGTTTTCCGGCTGGATTCTCAACCACTTCGCCGCAGGCCAGGGCGGCTTGGCCGGCTGGCAGTGGATGTTTTTGCTGCAAGGCATTCCGACCGTAGTCCTTGGTGCGCTGGCGTATTTCCTGCTCAGCGACAGTTATGCCAATGCCAAATGGCTGACCCCGTTCGAGCGTTCGGTGCTTGAAGCCGACCACGCCGAAGACCTGGCCAACAAACCGAAAACCACGACGGATTCGCTGCTGGCCGTATTCAAGAACCCGGCAATCTGGGCATTCGGCCTGATCTATTTCTGCATCCAGAGCGGCGTCTACGCGATCAACTTCTGGCTGCCGTCGATCATCAAGAACCTCGGTTTCAGCGATAACCTGGTGATTGGTTGGTTGAGCGCGATTCCGTATCTGCTGGCCGCCGTGTTCATGTTGATGGTCGGTCGCTCGGCAGACCTGCGCAAAGAACGTCGCTGGCATCTGGTGGTGCCGATGCTGATGGGCGCGCTCGGTCTGCTGATCGCCGTGAACTTCGCCGCCAACCCGGCCATCGCCATTCTCGGCCTGACCATCGCCACCATGGGCGCCCTCACCGGCCTGCCGATGTTCTGGCCGGTGCCCACTGCCCTGCTCAGTGCCGGCGCTGCCGCCGGTGGCTTGGCATTGATCAATTCCATGGGGCAAATGGCCGGTTTCCTCAGCCCGTACCTGGTGGGTTGGGTCAAGGACAGCACCGGTTCCACCGATGCGGCGCTGTACCTGCTGGCGGGTGTGATTGTCTGCGGTAGCCTGTTGGCGTTGCGTATGACCCGTACCCTGCGCGCCTGACCACCACAGCTCCCCTGTAGGAGCGAGCCTGCTCGCGATTTTGCTCTAACATTCAACATCTCTGTTGACTGACACTGCGCTATCGCGAGCAGGCTCGCTCCTACAATTAGCCTGCGCGTGTCTGAGATTTGCGTTTGCTACCGGCCACAGATCTGGTATTTGATTGAGCCTTTCCCTCCGGCAAAAGGACTTCCTCATGAGCTACCGCACACTGGGTCATTCGGGCCTGCAAGTGTCCACCCTGACCCTGGGCACCATGATGTTCGGCGAACAGACCAGCACCGAGGATTCCCTGCGAATCATCGACAAGGCCTGGGACCAGGGCATCAATTTCATCGACACCGCCGACGTCTACACCAATGGCCGCTCCGAAGAAATCGTCGGTGAAGCCATTGCGGGTAACCGTCATGAATGGGTGTTGGCCACCAAGGTCGGATTCGGCCCGGCAGACGGCCTGCCGAACCGCAGCGGTTTGAGCCGCAAGCATATTTTCAACGGTATCGACGCCAGCCTGACGCGCCTGGGCACCGACTATCTCGATATCTATTACCTGCACCGCGAAGACCACAACACCCCGCTGGAGGTGACCGTGTCGGCCATCGGCGACCTGATTCGCCAGGGCAAGATTCGCTATTGGGGCCTGTCCAATTATCGCGGCTGGCGCATTGCCGAGGTGATTCGCATCGCCGACAAACTGGGAATCGACCGGCCGGTGATCAGCCAGCCGCTGTACAACATCGTCAACCGCCAGGCTGAAACCGAACAAATCACCGCCGCGCAAAACTACGGCCTCGGCGTCGTGCCTTACAGCCCCTTGGCGCGCGGCGTGCTCAGTGGAAAATACGCGCCGGATGCGCAACCGGACGCCAACAGCCGCGCCGGGCGCCAGGACAAACGCATCCTGGAAACCGAATGGCGTGTCGAGTCCCTGCGCATCGCCCAGCAGATCCACCGGTACACCGAGGAACGCGGCGTCGGCATCGTCGAGTTCGCCATCGCCTGGGTGTTGAACAACAGCGCCGTCACCTCCGCCATTGTCGGCCCGCGCACCGAAGCACAATGGGACGCCTACACTAAGGCGCAAGCGGTGAAGATCACGGCCGACGATGAGGCGTTCATCGATTCGCTGGTAACGCCAGGGCATGCCTCGACGCCGGGGTTCAATGATGTCAGCCATTTTGTGTCGGGCCGTAAACCGCGTACTGCCTGACAACATATGTACCCTGTGGGAGCTGGCTTGCCAGCGATAGCGGTCTATCAGTCAACCTCGGCTTTGAATGTGCAACCGCCATCGCTGGCAAGCCAGCTCCCACAGGTCAAGTATTGATTGGTTGGTCAGTATTGGGCTCAAAAACCACGTATCCTCTGCGCCCGGTTCAATCACTCAAAATCACGCGAGGACAGTTTGTCTAAAGGTATCGCTTTATCGGTTTCAGCCTCGGTGCTGTTTGCCGTCATGTATTACTACACATCGCTGCTCACGCCCTTGAGCGGCGTGGAAATTTTCGGCTGGCGCATGCTGCTGACCGTGCCGTGCATGACTGTGTTCATGCTGGTGTCAGGCGAATGGCGGCGTGTGCTCGACCTGTTGCGTCGCCTCGGTGCGCAACCGAAATTGATCGCCGGCTTGCTGCTGTCGTCGGCGCTGCTGGGCGTGCAACTCTGGTTGTTCATGTGGGCGCCGCTCAACGGCTACAGCCTCGATGTGTCGCTGGGCTATTTCCTGTTGCCGCTGGCCATGGTGCTGACCGGGCGCATCGCTTACGGCGAACGCCTGTCGTACCTGCAAAAAGTCGCGGTGTTTTTCGCCAGCCTTGGCGTGATCAATGAGCTGTATCAGGTCGGTGGTTTTTCCTGGGCCACGCTGCTGGTGGTCGTCGGCTACCCGCTGTACTTCGTGCTACGCAAATGGCTGAAGGCCGACAACCTGGGCGGACTCTGGCTGGACATGACCTTGATGCTGCCGATCGCTTGGTGGTTTGTGCACGGTGGCGAGCAAGGCTTCGGTGTGTTCGATCAGCACCCGGCGCTGACCTGGCTGATTCCGCTGCTGGGTCTGATCAGTGCTTCGGCGCTGGTGGTTTATATCATCGCCAGTCGCTTGCTGCCGTTCAGCCTGTTTGGTTTGTTGAGTTACGTCGAACCGGTGCTATTGCTGGGTGTGGCGTTGTTGCTGGGGGAAAGCATCAAGCCGACGGAATGGCTGACGTATATCCCGATCTGGCTGGCGGTACTGGTGTTGGTGTTTGAAGGGTTCAAGCATCTGGTCCGGCAGCGCCGCGAACCAATGTAGGAGCAAGGCTTGCCCGCGATGAACGATAACACCGTTCGACAGGTACACCGCAGAGCCCCCATCGCGAGCAAGCATTGCTCCTACAGGAACAGAAACAACAAAGCCCGGCCAGCATTGCTGCTGACCGGGCTTTTTTACATCTGATACGGTTTAGTCAGTGGAAAGCACACCACGACGAACCTGGTCGCGTTCGATGGATTCGAACAACGCTTTGAAGTTGCCTTCGCCGAAACCGTCATCGCCCTTGCGCTGGATGAACTCGAAGAACACCGGCCCCATCAGGGTTTCCGAGAAGATCTGCAACAGCAGGCGCTTGTCGCCCGACTCGGACGAGCCGTCCAGCAGAATGCCCCGCGCTTGCAGTTCGCCCACCGGCTCGCCGTGGTTCGGCAGACGGCCTTCGAGCATTTCGTAGTAAGTATCTGGCGGCGCAGTCATGAAGCGCATGCCGATGCTTTTCAGGTGATCCCAGGTCTTGATCAGGTCATCGGACAGGAACGCAACGTGCTGGATGCCCTCGCCGTTGAACTGCATCAGGAACTCTTCGATCTGCCCGGCGCCCTTGGACGATTCTTCGTTCAACGGGATGCGGATCATGCCGTCCGGCGCGGTCATGGCCTTGGACGTCAGGCCGGTGTATTCGCCCTTGATGTCGAAGTAACGGATCTCGCGGAAGTTGAACAGCTTCTCGTAGAAATTCGCCCAGTAGGCCATACGACCGCGATACACGTTGTGGGTCAGGTGGTCGATGATCTTCAGGCCGGCACCCACTGGATGACGGTCGACACCTTCGAGGAACACGAAGTCGATGTCGTAGATCGAGCTGCCTTCACCGAAACGGTCGATCAAGTACAGCGGCGCGCCGCCGATGCCTTTGATCGCCGGCAGGTTCAGCTCCATCGGACCGGTTTCGATGTGGATCGGCTGGGCGCCGAGTTCCAGGGCACGCTTGTAGGCTTTTTGCGAATCCTTGACGCGGAACGCCATGCCGCACACCGACGGGCCGTGTTCGGCCGCGAAGTACGAAGCAACGCTGTTGGGTTCATTGTTGAGGATCAGGTTGATCGCGCCCTGGCGATACAGGTGCACGTCTTTGGAACGGTGGGTCGCAACCTTGGTGAAGCCCATGATCTCGAAGATCGGCTCCAGGGTGTTCGGGGTCGGCGATGCGAGCTCGATGAATTCAAAGCCCATCAGGCCCATCGGGTTTTCGTATAAATCTGCCATGGTCGGCGCCTCATCATGCTTTTAGAAATTAACCACTGTTAGTTGCTAGCAATGCTGAGACCGGTGGGTGGCGCGCAGGAGATACCCCGCACGCTGCGGGCGAGGAAATCACCGTAGATCAATTGAAACCCAAATATCTTCATTGTCGACCCAAGGCTGGTGCGGGCGAGGCTTCTGCTGCCAGAAGACGATTATTCTTGTATGCGTAACCTGATTCTACACAGCGTAACTGAGTTTGTCCGCCCTCTGTATAAAATCCGCCTTTTCCACCGGCGTGCAAGCGGTTTGTTGCACCAACAAGGTTGACTTGGCGTTGCTGGACCGACGCAGGCAGCGCCGGCTCAAACTGGCCGAACGACTTTATTGCCGCCGAACGGCATAATGGCGCCATGCGAACTATCATGGCTCGTACCTGAACTCTTTTTGGGAGGCGATTCGCCCTGCCAGCATTTGAGAGCTCCATTTCATCGCTACAGGTTTCGCGAATGCCATTAAAAGTCAGACGCCGCAAACGCAGCCTCAAGGTTGCAGTCACCTTGTTCAGTGGATTACTTCCGGTAGTGCTCGGCCTGGTCATCCTTTATATGCAGGCCGAACGTGCACTTGTGCAAAGTGCGCAGGAAACCGCCGAAGAGGCCATTCGACAATTTGAACTGATGCTCGACAACACCGCTCAAGCGGCACGCGAGTTGTTGCCCTTGGCCGGGCAACGTTGCGCAGACGTCAAACTCGCCCTGCGCGAACAAGTAACCCGCCGGCCCTTTGTACGCTCGACCAACCTGACGTGGGATAACACTATTTATTGCAGCTCCCTGTTTGGCGACTATCACGAAATAATTTCAACGGGCGATTTTGCCGGCGGCCAATTGATACTGATGAAGGGTAACCCGGTCACACCCGATACCGCCCTGCTGATCTATCGCCTTGAGGACGGAAAACGCGGTGCGCTGTCGACGCTGGATGGTTACCATCTGAGTAACGTGCTGCGCCTGATTGGTCGTCAGACGTTGCTGGTGCTGCAAGTAGGAAACAACTGGCTAAGTGCCAATGGCCAGTTTCACCATGGCCCCCTGCCCGACTTCCCGGTCGCCCAAAGCACACTTAAATCCTCACGCTATGATTTCAGCGTCGCGGCAGGCTTTCCGGAAGGTGAAACCTGGCGTTACATGACCAGTGAATACCCGCCGTTGTTCAGCCTGCTGATTTTTTTCGGGGTCATTTCCGGTGCGATCGGCCACATACTGCAAAAGCGCTCGAGGTCACCCACCCACGAAATGCAACGGGCGCTGGAAGCCGCGGAGTTCGTGCCTTATTTTCAGGCGGTCGTGCATGGCGACAGCAAGAAACTCTCGGGCATCGAAGTACTGATGCGCTGGAATCATCCACAAGAAGGGCTGGTGCGCCCGGATCTGTTCATTCCTTTCGCTGAACACTCGGGACTGATCGTGCCGATGACTCGCTCTTTGATGAGGCAAACCGCGACGTTGCTCGGCCCGCTATCCAGCACCTTCACCGAACCCTTTCATATCGGAATCAACATCACGGCCAGCCATTGCCAGAGTCTTGACCTGATAGAGGATTGCCGTGAGTTCCTCAAAGCCTTCGCACCCGGTTCCATTCATCTGGTGCTGGAGTTGACGGAGCGCGAACTGATCGAACCCACCGCCCTCGCCCACCAACTGTTCGAACAGCTGCACGAACTTGGCGTAATGATCGCCATCGATGACTTTGGCACCGGACATTCCAGCCTGGGCTACCTGCGCGAATTCAATGTCGACTTTCTGAAAATCGACCAAAGCTTTGTCGCAATGATCGGCATTGACACCCCCTCCAGCCATATTCTCGACGCCATCATTCAACTTGCGGGCAAGCTCGATCTTGCAATGGTTGCAGAAGGTGTAGAAACCCAAGAGCAAAGTGATTACCTGACCGCTCATAACGTTAACTTTCAGCAAGGCTATCTGTTCGGCCGACCGCTGCCTGGCGCGGAATTCATTAGTGCATTAAGTGGTCATTAACCCTTGGCCTTATGCGATGAGACGGTCAACGGGTACACAATTTGATTCAAAAGACTACTCTTGTTACATGAAGAAAAAGACATGATTTACTCTTGGCCAATTAACTACTACAATTTTTCATGCCTGCGGTAATTTCGCAGGTGCGCCATTTATCACCGAGTCGCTTCAAGGCTCTTGGCTTATAGCTTTGTTTGCGGTTGGTATCAGCCAAACACACTATTGGAGTAAAGATATTGTCCAGACTCGCTGAATTCCGTGCAGCCGAAAAGGCCCTTCAAGAACAGCTCAAGCAGCTTGAGTCCCTGAAGAACGATGCCGGGCTCAAGAAGGAAATCGAATTCGAAGAAAAGCTCCAGGGGCTGATGAAAACCTACGGCAAGAGCCTGCGCGACATCATCGCCATCCTCGATCCGAACCCGGGCAAGTCCGGCCTGCAACAGGCTGCCGCACCTAAAACCCGCCGCGCTCGCGTGGTCAAGGTTTATCAGAACCCGCACACCGGCGAGCTGATTGAAACCAAGGGCGGCAACCATCGCGGCCTGAAAGCCTGGAAGGAACAATACGGCGCTTCCACCGTTGACTCCTGGCTGCGCGGCTAAATTCGCGCCGTAAAAAAAGCCCTGCCAATGCAGGGCTTTTTCATGAATACCATCTAAATGCAACGAAGTGCGTCGATCAACTCGCTACTTGCCGACTAACTTTAGGCTTAATCCCATTGGGCATCTAAAGTACTTCATCCTTGCGCAAAGCCTGCAGCCACTAAAGTCTTTGGCTAAAGTTTCAAGCCGTTGCGCACCGCCTCTATTTCATCCTGACTTGTTTTGTAAGCCTCGGCCTGCCCCGCGTAGG
Organism: Pseudomonas sp. Sample_16; assembly: GCF_004307665.1. Taxonomy (NCBI): domain Bacteria; kingdom Pseudomonadati; phylum Pseudomonadota; class Gammaproteobacteria; order Pseudomonadales; family Pseudomonadaceae; genus Pseudomonas; species Pseudomonas sp. Sample_16. The sequence goes on along the minus strand of NZ_RCOB01000199.1, from coordinate 1,246 downwards.
AAAGAACATAGGCCTTATCGCCGTCAACGGCAGCTACCAAAGTTTGAGAAAGCACATGACGACCGTTTTGCGTGATGGCGCAGGTAGATTCCAATGCCGATAAACGGCTCAACGTTGTCGGATGTATGCGATTGCAAACACTTTGATAGCCGCTTTGAAAGAAGTCTTTTTGCACCGACTTGCGCATCTCCAGCAACACGCCCTCCAGGTTTACTTGGTGCCCGCTTTCCACCCGTGTCATGGTCAACTCCATCACCATGACTGGCGTCCCGCCGTGATCGTTTTTCACCGCGCGCTGACGAGAAACGCCTGGCGCAGCCGTCCCTTGCTCGATCGCTTCGACCTGCCAACCGGCGGGCCAGGGCATGACCGGCGCTTCAGCATCCGCACTGGCAACCCCACACCACATGCCAATCAAAATGAGTACCGATGTGCCGATTCGAATCATTGCCATGAACACTCGCAGGATGAGCGGTGAAGTCTGAGCCTCGACCGACTGTCAGGCAATAGCCGACGCTTTGGGTTTGGTGATGTCGCATCCCTTGCGTATCATTGTCGCCAATCGTCAGCCCCACTTATTTCCGGAGGGCCCATGAGCCTGCAAGAACTGAACACCTTCCCCGGTGTTACCGCACAACCTGACACCGCCACGCAAAAATTCGTGTTCAACCACACCATGTTGCGGGTCAAGGACATCACCAAGTCCCTGGACTTCTACACCCGCATCCTGGGTTTCACGCTGGTAGAAAAACGCGATTTCCCGGAAGCCGAATTCAGCCTGTACTTCCTCGCGCTGGTCGATAAGGCGCAGATTCCTGCCGACGCCGCTGCACGCACCGAGTGGATGAAGTCGATCCCTGGCATCCTCGAACTGACTCACAACCACGGCACCGAAAACGACCCGGACTTTGCCTATCACAACGGCAACACTGATCCGCGCGGGTTCGGCCACATCTGTATCTCGGTACCGGATATCGTCGCCGCGTGCGAGCGTTTCGAAGCACTGGGCTGCGATTTCCAGAAACGTTTGACCGATGGCCGCATGAAGAGCCTGGCGTTCATCAAGGACCCGGATGCTTACTGGGTCGAGATCATTCAGCCGGCACCGCTGTAAAAAAGTTTGCTGCCACTGATCGTTCCCACGCTCTGCGTGGTAACGCCTCCTGTGACGCTCTGCGTCACGCTTTTGAGGACGCGGAGCGTCCTGGGCTGCATTCCCACGCAGAGCGTGGGAACGATCATGTAA
>NZ_RCOB01000020.1:0-28008 GCF_004307665.1 Pseudomonas sp. Sample_16 | reverse complement strand
CGTCAGTTGGTCCTGGCCGGTGCTGGTTCCGGTAAAACCCGAGTGCTGGTGCACCGTATCGCCTGGTTGATCCAGGTCGAAAACGCGTCGCCCCACTCCATTCTGTCGGTGACCTTCACCAACAAGGCCGCTGCCGAGATGCGTCACCGCATCGAACAGCTGATGGGTATCAACCCGGCCGGCATGTGGGTCGGCACCTTCCACGGCCTGGCGCACCGCTTGCTGCGGGCGCACTGGCAAGAGGCAGGCCTGAGCCAGACCTTCCAGATTCTCGACAGTGATGACCAACAACGATTGGTCAAGCGGGTGATCCGCGAGCTCGGCCTGGACGAGCAACGCTGGCCGGCGCGTCAGGCCCAATGGTTCATCAACGGGCAAAAAGACGAAGGTCTGCGTCCGCAACACATTCAAGCCAGCGGCGACCTGTTCCTGGCGACCATGCGCAGCATTTATGAAGCCTATGAGGCTGCGTGTCTGCGCGCCGGTGTCATCGACTTCTCCGAACTGCTGCTGCGCGCCCTCGACCTGTGGCGCGATCATCCGGGCCTGCTGGCGCATTATCAAAAGCGCTTCCGGCACATTCTGGTGGACGAGTTCCAGGACACCAACGCCGTGCAGTACGCCTGGTTGCGCTTGCTGGCCAAGGGCGGCGACAGCCTGATGGTGGTTGGCGATGACGACCAGTCGATCTATGGCTGGCGCGGCGCGAAAATCGAGAACATCTACCAGTATTCCGAAGACTTCCCGGACGCCGAGACCATTCGTCTGGAGCAAAACTACCGTTCCACGGCCGGTATCCTCAAGGCTGCCAACGCCCTGATCGCCAACAACACCGGTCGCCTGGGCAAGGAACTGTGGACCGACGGCGGCGATGGCGAGGCCATTAACCTGTATGCCGCCTTCAACGAACACGATGAAGCACGCTACGTTGTCGAAACCATCGAAAGTGCGCTGAAAACCGGCCTGGCGCGAAGCGATATTGCGATTCTGTACCGCTCCAACGCCCAATCGCGCGTTTTGGAAGAAGCCTTGCTGCGCGAGCGCATTCCGTACCGCATCTACGGTGGTCAGCGCTTCTTCGAGCGGGCGGAAATCAAAAACGCCATGGCCTACATGCGCCTGCTTGAAGGCCGTGGCAACGATGCCGCGCTGGAACGGGTGATCAACGTACCCGCCCGCGGCATCGGCGAAAAAACCGTCGAAGCGATTCGCGAGCATGCACGCCACAGCGATGTGTCGATGTGGGAAGCGATGCAACAACTGGTAGCCAACAAGGGCCTTACCGGTCGCGCCGCCAGCGCATTGGGCGCATTTGTCGAGCTGATCGAAAACCTTGCCGCCAAGTGCATGGAAATGCCGCTGCACCTGATGACCCAGACCGTCATCGAGCAGTCGGGGTTGATCGCCTATCACGAAGCGGAAAAAGGCGAGAAAGGCCAGGCCCGGGTAGAAAACCTTGAAGAACTGGTCAGCGCTGCGCGTAACTTTGAAAACAGCGAAGAGGACGAGGACCTGACGCCACTGGCGGCATTCCTCGGCCACGCGTCGCTGGAAGCTGGCGATACCCAGGCCGACGAGCACGAAGACAGCATTCAGCTGATGACCCTGCACAGCGCCAAGGGTCTGGAATTCCCTTACGTGTTCCTGGTGGGCATGGAAGAAGGCCTGTTCCCGCACAAGATGAGCCTGGAAGAGCCTGGCCGTCTCGAGGAAGAGCGGCGCCTGGCGTACGTCGGCATCACACGCGCCATGCAGAACCTGGTGATGACTTATGCGGAAACCCGACGCCTCTACGGCAGCGAGACCTACAACAAGGTGTCGCGTTTCGTACGCGAAGTGCCGAAAGGTCTGATTCAAGAAGTGCGGCTTTCCAACAGCGTCAGTCGCCCGTTTGGCGGCAACCAGTCGATGAGCGGCGGCAACCTGTTCAGCGGCAGCGAGATTCCGCAGACCGGCTTCAGCCTCGGCCAGACCGTGCGCCACTCGATTTTCGGGGACGGCGTGATCCTCAACTTCGAAGGCGCCGGGGCCGCGGCCAGGGTGCAGGTGAACTTCAGCGAAGGCAGCAAGTGGTTGATGCTGGGGTATGCGAAGCTGGAAGCGATTTAAAGCAATTTTCTGTGGGAGCGAACCTGTTCGTTCCCACAGGGTTTTGCAACTTTCCTACAGAACTTATCCACTCTTCCTACAGACCAAAGTTAACAGGCCTTATTGCCCTGATTAAGCTGAACCCGACCTGTCAGGCAAAAGCCCGAAACACTCTGCCGCTAGCCAGTAACACTTCAGCTGTGCAACATGGCGCGCGTGCCTTCCACAAATGGGAATTCCCTCTATGAAACGTTTTCTTAGCATCGCCATGGCGTTGTGCATCGGCCTGACGATGAGTCTCGACGTCAATGCCGCCAAGCGCTTCGGTGGTGGCAAAAGCGCAGGCGCTGCGCCAACTCACCAGACCAGCCAGATGGCTCCTTCTTCTCCAGGCATGGGCGGCGCTGCGGCGACCGCTGGTGCTGCCGGTGCCGCTGGCGCCGCTGCCAAGGCCGGTGGCGCTTCGCGCTGGCTCGGCCCACTGGCCGGTATCGCCGCCGGTGGCCTGCTGGCGTCCATGTTCATGGGCGACGGCTTCCAGGGCATGCAGATCTTCGACATCCTGATCATGGCGGTCATCGCGTTCCTGGTCTTCCGCTTCATCGCCGCCCGTCGTCGCAAGCAGCAGGAGCAATTCGCACCAGCCGGTCACGCGCCGATGCAGCGTGAAGCTTTCGAACACAAGCCTGCCGGCGGTTCGATCTTCGGCGGTTCTGCAGCACCCGTCGCCGCTCGTCCGGTAATCAATGCTCCAGCCTGGTTCAATGAACGCAACTTCATCGAAGCAGCGCGCAATCACTTCCAGTCCCTGCAACAACATTGGGACGCGAACGAAATGGACAAGATCGCCGAGTTCGTCACTCCGCAGATGCTGGAGTTCCTCAAGCGCGAACGTGCCGATCTGGGCGACGGCTTCCAGTCGACCTACATCGACAACCTCAATGTGCAACTGGACGGTGTGGACGATCGCGCCGACAAGACCATCGCCACCCTGACCTTCAGCGGCGTGTCGAAAACCTCGCGTTTCGACCAGGGCGAAGTGTTCAGCGAAAGCTGGAACATGGAACGTGCACAGGGCGAAAACCAGCCTTGGCTGGTCGCAGGTATCCGCCAGAACGGCTGATTACCCTCCGCGCTTCACTTGCGGTAATAAAAACCCCAGCCTCGGCTGGGGTTTTCTATTTCGCGGTTGCATCTATAGCGAGCTACTGTATAAACCGCCCCATATAAACCGCGCCATACAAGCAAGAGGATCCCGGACGTGGAAGAAATCATCGAACAACTGCGTGAAGCCAATGAACCGGTACCGGTCCCCTTGGAGTTGCCTGACGAAGACCTGCTGGTGGAAATTGAAGAACAATTGTTCATCGACATTCCGTTCGTCTTCAGAGAGTTTTTGCTGACCGTCAGCGACGTGGTCTACGGCAGCCTGGAGCCGGTGACCGTCACCGACCCGCAATCGCACACCTATTTGCCGGACGTTGCCGCCAACGCCTGGGATGCCGGTGTGGATCGCAGCCTGATCCCGATCTGCCAGGACGGCGACGACTACTACTGCGTCGAAGAAGACGGCACCGTGGTGTTATGGTCCGCCGAAGAAGAGCTGGTGACAGAAGAAACCTGGGAATCGGTATGGCATTGGGCGCGGGACGTCTGGCTGGAAAGCTGAGTCAGCTGACGCCCGGCCGGGTCAGTGCCCTGGCGAATCCTTGTGATTGTCCAGCGTATCCAGCAAGGCTACCTGCATCCGCGTGTGGACGCGGATGAACCAGCGCCACAGCAACGCCGCCACAGCGGCCGCAACCACGGCAATCAGTAGCAGCAACTTGTTGGTCGGCAAAATACTGGCCGACAAGGCTGCCAATAACAGAAAAATCACCAGCAGCGAGAGAATCGGGATCACTTCGGCGATCACCCGACGCACTCGCTGCGTGTGGCGCCCCGCCATCTCCGGTTTTACGCCCATCTCAGCCAACAGCATCGACAGCGCCTTGAGCTTGCGATACGCGGCAATCAGGAATGGCAGCGACAACAGCAGCGCTCCTCCCCAGATCAATGCCTTCTGCCAACTCGGATCGCTGATCCAATCCTGCAGATAAGTGGAAATGCGTTCGGCAAAGTAAGCGCCCGCGAAGAAGATCGCCACCACCAACGCCAGATTGACCCCCACTTGCAGCAAGATCCTTCGGATCATCGACGCCAGCAGCGCACCCTGGCCCTGTGGCTGGATGCTGCGCAGCCATTCGCCATACATCCCCAATACGCGTCCCAGTCGCTGCGGCATCACCGCCGCCAGTTTGATCGACAGCGGATCGGCGGCACGAATCAGATACGGCGTCAGCAACGTAGTGATCACCGATACCGCTACCGCCACCGGATAGAGGAAGTTACTGGTGACCTGCAGGGTCATGCCCAGCGAAGCGATGATGAAAGAAAATTCGCCGATCTGTGAAAGGCCCATCCCGACGCGCAGTGAGGTACGTCCGTCATTGCCGGCGATAAAGGCACCGAGCCCACAGGACAGCATTTTGCCAAGAACCACTGCCACGGTGATGACCGCAATCGGCCAGGCGTATTGCAGCAGGATCAGCGGGTCAAGCATCAACCCGATGGCAACGAAGAAAATCGCGCTGAACAAGTCGCGAACCGGCTCGATCAGGCGCTCGATTTTCAGCAATTGCCGGGATTCAGCCATGATTGCGCCGATCAGGAATGCGCCGAGCACCATGCTGTATTCGAGCTTGACCACCAGCAGACAGAAGCCGAAACACAGGCCCAGCACGGTAATCAGCAGCATTTCGTTGCTTTCGAATTTCGCCACATAGGCCAACAACCGCGGCACCAGCAAGATGCCGATCACCAGGGCGACGATCATGAACAGCGAAAGCTTGCCAACCGTAGAAAACACTTCGCCGGAGCTGACCGTGCCACTGACCGCGATGCTCGAGAGCAATGCGATGATGCCGATGCCGAGGATGTCTTCAACGATCAGCACACCGAAGATCAATTGCGCAAAACGCTGGTTTTTCATCTTCAGGTCGTTGAGTGCCTTGACGATGATGGTGGTCGAGGAAATCGCCAGGATTGCACCCAGGAACAGCGAATCCATGGTGTTCCAGTCAAACCAGCGACCGATTTCGTAGCCGATCCAGATCATCAGCACGATTTCCAGAAACGCCGCGATAAATGCCGTGGCGCCGACCTTGAACAGTTTGCGCAAGCTGAATTCGAGGCCCAGGCAGAACATCAGGAAAATCACCCCGAGTTCCGCGAGGGTCTTGATGGTTTCTTCGTCATGGATGAGGCCGAACGGCGGGGTGTGCGGGCCAATGATGAACCCGGCAACGATGTACCCCAGCACCACGGGCTGTTTGAAGCGATGGAAAAGAACGGTCACCACACCTGCGACCAACATGATCACTGCCAGGTCCTGAATAAAACTGATGGCATGCATGGTGTGAGGCTCCTTGGGTGACGCTGCTCATACATCGGGCGTGGGAATCGTCCGAGCGAGCAGAATGAAAATCCGCTATCCGCGTAGGCATTTTGCCCTTGGGGATGGGCTTTTGAAGGGTAACACCGCGACTTCCAACCGAAAGGCGGTGCAATATATGGAAACAGATCGATCCGGCGTGACGGCGATCAGCCGCCCGGCGTCCCGATAACTGTTGGTTTGAAAAAACCGCCGAGGCACCCGTAGAGGTGCGTCCCCTCAAACCTGGCCTTGAACCGTGAGAACGCTATGGAACCCGGAAACGCCCAACTGTCGATGACAGTATTGATGACCCCCGACATGGCCAACTTCTCTGGCAATGTTCACGGCGGCACCCTGCTCAAATACCTCGATGAAGTGGCCTACGCCTGCGCCAGCCGTTATGCAGGTCGCTACGTGGTGACCCTGTCGGTGGACCAGGTGATTTTCCGTGAACCGATCCATGTCGGCGAACTCGTGACGTTTCTCGCCTCGGTCAACTACACCGGTAACACGTCCATGGAAGTGGGCATCAAGGTGGTGACCGAAAATATCCGTGAGCGCTCAGTGCGTCACACCAACAGCTGCTTCTTCACCATGGTCGCGGTGGATGACCAACGTAAACCCGCCCCGGTGCCGCCACTGCAACCGCAGAACAGCGAAGACAAGCGTCGCTATATGCAGGCGCAGCAACGCCGCCAGATTCGCCAGGAACTGGAAAAGCGTTACCAGGAAATCAAAGGCGACGCGTAAAGCAAAAAAATCGCAGCCTGCGGCAGTTCCTGCAGAGGAATTCAGATCCCCGCAGGTTGCGATCTTTTTTGCACTTCGATCAAAGGCTGATCGATGTCGCCTCGAACCGCACCCGCGGATGGGCAATCCGATCCTGCGCGCGCACCAGCTCCAGCTCATAGCTGGCGCAGGCCTGAGTCTCGAGCAACACCTCGTGCACCGCCGATGCGGCGAACTCGAAAGCTGCCAGCAGGCTATCGCCCAATAGCACACGCGCCAGGAACAACCCGGACGTCAGATCACCAACGCCCACAGGTTGGCGCGGAAACGCCAACAGCGGGCGTTGCAGGTGCCAACTGCCTTGCGCTGTCACCAGCAGCATTTCGAAGACGTCCGGGTTTTTTCCCGGGTAGTCCAGATGTTTGACCAACACCGCCTTCGGCCCGCGTGCCAGTAACAAGCGCGCCATCGCCAGGCAATCAAACAGCGATTGCGGCTTGCGCCCCGAGAAGCTGTCGAGTTCCAGTTGGTTCGGACACATGAAGTCAGCCACGGCGGCGGCTTCTTCCAGCAGAAAATCGCTGACTTCCGCGGGCACGCTGCAGCCCTTCTCCGGATGACCCATGACCGGATCACACAGGTACAGCGCGTTGGGATTCATCGACTTGATCCGCTCCACCCCTGTGAGAATCGCCCGGCCCTGCGCCGCGCTGCCGAGATAGCCCGAGAGCACTGCGTCGCAATTGCCCAGCTCGCCAATCGCCGCGATGCCTTCGACCAGATCAGGGATCTGGTGCGGCGCCAGCACGTCACCGGCCCACTGCCCGTACTGTGTGTGGTTGGAGAACTGTACGGTGTTCAGCGGCCAGACATTCACCCCGACCCGCTGCATCGGGAAAACCGCGGCACTGTTGCCAGCGTGACCGAACACCACGTGGGACTGGATAGCGAGCAGATGGGGTGTACGTTTCATGCGGTGAGATTTCCGTAAAACGATTGAAATTCGAGCGGCGCAGTATGCGACTAAACGCAGTCTGTACGACAGACCGGCGACGCAGTTAAGCTGACACTATCTTGTTGGAGCGCCCTGTTGATGCTGACCCTTGGAAATATTTTCGTGCTGATGCTGCTCGCCACTGCTGGCGCCTGGCTTTGGCACAACCACGGCTTGCGCGAACGTGCGTTGGAGCGGGTCAAGCAGCATTGCAGCAACCTGGGGATCGAGCTGCTCGATGGCAACGTGGCGCTGAAAAAAATGGGCTTCATCAAGGATGCCGCTGGCCGGCGACGTCTGGCCCGTGTGTATAACTTTGAATTCACGGTCACCGGCGAAACGCGGCATAACGGCACCATCACTCAGTTCGGTGCCCACAGCGCGCAAATCGAACTGGCGCCGTACCCGATGCCGTTTGACGACACGCCCCCTGTGGTCGATGTGGTCAAGCCAAGCGCTCAGGTGATCGAGCTGAATCATTGGCGGCAGGAACACAACAAGTGGCGGTTGTGATCTTCAATGCCTCCGGCAGTTGGCCAGGCCTATTTGCAGCACTTCGAGGTCTTGCGGCGCACTGAAAATCAATTCAATCCGCGAATCCTTACGCCATTCACTCGGTTGCCACGCCACCACGGAATTATCCAGCGCGTTGGCCGATATCCAGCCTTTGTCACTGTGAATAACCAGCTTCGCACGCCGCCAGCAATGGCTTTCAAGCCAGCGCGCAACGAGAGCGGCCTCAAAGACCTGGCTCGGATGCCAGCGCCAGCCGATGCTCCAGCCACCCTCCTGTTCCTGGCTTAAACAGATCGGCAGAACCGGGTCGCTCCAGATCGCCGCGAGCTGCGCCAGACTTTTCGGCATCACAAAGTTATCCACACCCGCCACCGCTCGCGAAACCAGCCCGGGCAACTCACTCAAAGACAGCGCAGCTTGTTGCGTCCAATGCAGTTTACGCATCGGCAACGTGGCGGCAATTCGCTGCCGGTCCGCTTGCGCAAGTCCTTCAGACTTGTTCATCAGCAACAATCCCGCACTGTTCAGCGCCTCCTGTTGGGCCTCAGGCAGCGGCTTGCCCGCTACAAGCGCTTGCGCATCGAGTACCAGCACACAGGGTTGCAAACTCAACACGCCTCGCCATGGCGCCTCGCTCAACTGCTTGAGCAAATTCATCGGATGCCCCAAGCCGGAAGGCTCGATGAACAATCGATCCGGCCGCGCCTTGCGCAGCAGACGCCCGAGACCGACCTGAAATGGCGCACCGTTGACGCAACACAAACACCCCCCGGCCACTTCCCCCAGTGCGATACCATCGTCTTCCTGGGTGAGCAGTGCAGCGTCGATGCCAATCTGACCGAACTCGTTGATCAGCACTGCCCAGCGTTCATCCGCGGGACGTTGCGCCAGCAGGTTCTTGATCAGGCTGGTCTTGCCGGCCCCCAATGGCCCGGCGATGACATGGGTGGGAATGTTCTGCAACATGATCGAAGGTTTCTGAGGAGGTAAGGATGCGGTGGATTGGATTGGCGTTTCTGCTGACGCTTGCCAGTGGCGAAGCGCTGGCGCAGGCCTGCGTTGTCCATAGCCAGGCGGAACGACTCGACGTCAAAGTCTGCCAGCAGAACCGCAACATCCCGCAAAAACTGTTCGCCGACGGCTTCTGCCAACCGAACCTGGCCGGGCAGAAGGTCGACGTGCAATACGTCGACCAGTGCCCTGCAGGAGCGTTCGGCGTGTGCAGCAACGCTCAAGTCGCCAATATGCCTTACCGGCAGGATATTCACTATTACGGCGTGGCCACCGATGCGGCGTATTTGCAGCCGTACTGCGATGCGCAAAGCCAGGGCACCTGGCTGAAGCCTTGAGCGGCGTGCTGCTCCAGCGTTGTTAAGCGACAGCAGCAACCCACGACTTCTGAACGGGGTCAATGGAAAGCTCAGGCGGCCTCTTCATGCCAAGGGCCAAAGGGGTCCGGGAGCATTCGCCAGCCTTGGACTCCCAGCGCCATTTCAGCGTCTGTCAGCAAGCAATCGTCGAGCTCTGCAGTGAGTTGTTTGAAGTCGATGTTCTGACCGATGAAGACCAGTTCCTGGCGGCAATCTCCCGTGTCGCTGGTCCAGTTTTCCATAATGGCGGCTGTGCTTTCCTCGTCCTGCGGCCATTGGTTGTTCGGCACAAAGCGCCACCAGCGCCCGGCGAAACCATGGCGCACCAATCCTCCCGCCTGGGACCAGCTTCCGGCATCCATATGTTTGCTGGCCAGCCAGAAGTACCCCTTGGAACGCAGCAGTTTGCCATTGACCCATGGCTGGTCAATGAAACTGAAAAAGCGTTGCGGATGAAAGGGGCGACGTGCCCTATAAGCGCTGGAGGCAATGCCGTACTCTTCAGTTTCAGCAACATGTTCGCCGCGTAACTCACGCAACCAGCCAGGCGCTTGAGCGGCTTTGTCGAAGTCGAAGCGACCGGTATTGAGGATTTTGCCGAGCGGCACTTCGCCCATGACCATTGGAATGATCTCAGCCTGGGCGTTGAGCCGTTTCAGGATCGCCATCAGCTCATCCCGATCGCCACTGCTGATGAGGTCGATCTTGCTGATCAGGATCACATCAGCGAACTCCACCTGCTCGATCAGCAGGTCGGTGATCGCGCGTTCATCTTCTTCTCCCAGCGTTTCGCCTCGGGATGCGAGGCTTTGCGCGGCTTGGTAATCGATCAGGAAATTCATGCCATCGACCACGGTGACCATGGTATCGAGCCGCGCAATATCCGTGAGGCTTTGCCCGTTTTCGTCGCGGAACGTGAAGGTTTCCGCGACGGGTAGCGGCTCGGAAATGCCCGTGGATTCGATCAACAGGTAATCAAAGCGTCCCTCATTGGCAAGCTTGCCGACCTCCTCCAGCAAATCCTCACGCAAGGTGCAGCAGATGCAGCCATTGCTCATTTCAACGAGTTTTTCTTCGGCGCGATTAAGGCTGACATCGCGCTGCACCTCGCCGCCGTCAATGTTGATTTCACTCATGTCATTGACGATAACCGCAACCCGAAGGTTTTCTCTATTACGTAGTATGTAATTAAGAAGTGTACTTTTTCCGGCCCCTAAAAAGCCCGACAGGACCGTGACAGGTAAGCGATTTGCCATCAGTTGCTCCTCATAGAAAGCCCGGTCAACCCTCGGGGCTTGCCAAACATGAAAAATTCTTCACGAATAACGATCGCGATAATCATGTTATACCATAACATTGTGATGGTGTTTCGATAATGGGCTCGCTCATGAGGGGCTAACCCTGCCTGATTGGGTAAGGCGAAGCATCGTTGCGATACCTCATAGCCAATCCCGGCGTTGGGCAATTGAGCCTGCTTTCGGATGACCATCCGGACGAATCGAACCTCGACAAATGTCTACATGACAGCGGACGGGATTTGGTTCTATGGTTAAACCGCTAGCGCGTGTGATCGAAGTATTCGAGAACAATAATCATGATCCAGATCACCCTGCCCGATGGTTCATTGCGTGAGTACGACCAACCACTGACCGTGCATGAAATCGCCGCAAGTATTGGCCTGGGGCTGGCCAACGCGGCGGTGGCCGGACGCGTCAACGGCGTCTTGGTGGATTGCGAATTCCTGGTCGCAGCCAATGCCCGGGTCAGCATAGTCACGCCGCAGGAGCCGGACGGCCTGGAGATCCTGCGCCGGTCCTGCACGCTGATGCTGGCGATGGCCGTCAAACAACTTCATCCGCATGCGCAAATGCGCGTGGGCTCGGCACTGGGTGACGGATTCTTTTGCGAGTTTGCCGTCGAGCGAGCCCTCGCCGCGGCCGATTTGCCGCTCATCGAAGCGCGCATGCAATCGCTGGCAGCAACCAACCATTCAATCCGCCGCAAGGCGACATCGTCGTCGGAAAGTCTTTCCCTCTATCGCCTCGGTGAAACCGAGTACTGGACCACCGGCCCGCATGTCCCAACCACCAGGGTACTGCAGGCATTCGCCCTGGATCACGTCAGCGGCACCTTGCAACAACGGGTCTATGGAACGTGCTGGTCCAGTCATCAGGAGCTGCAGTATTGGCGCCTGCCAGCGCATGTGATGGTCGTCAGCATGGATGATCGCCAGGCCCACTACGCGCACACCGTTACCGAGACGTTACGTCGTGGCGGCGTTCGCGCCCTGTCGGACCTGCGTAACGAAAAGGTCCGCTACAAGATTCGCCAGCACCGTCAAACCGTGCCGTACCTGGTGGTCGTGGGGGAAAAGGAAAAGGCGGGTGGCTTTGTCAGTGTGCGCAGTAACAGCGGGGAGGATTTTGGCAGGATGAAGGTTGAAGCGGTGTGTGAATGGCTGAGCTCCACCGGCATGGCCGGTGGTTGAAGCTCCCAAGGGCGTGACCCGTGGGAGCCTGCACCCCGCGAATTTTTTATGCCCGAGGTTTAACTGTGCCGCAATCCTGCCCCAGCCATACGGCGCGGGTATCGAGGCTACCCTTTTGCTGAATGCCGGTGGCATTGAACGTGCCATTGACCTTGGTGGTGAACTCACGGTCGCTGAGGAACGTGGCGACACCCGCGCCCTGCGCTTTTGGACAGCTGAAACGGAATTTCCACTGATTGCCGGTGCGCTCGGTGATTTCCTGCTTGCAGCCTGATTGCGGATCGGTCAGCGGAATATTGTCGGTCTTGACCTGTTCCGGCGTCAGGCACGCGCGAATGCCTTTGCCCCCCATGGTGATGCCCTGTTTTTCCAGCTGTGCCCGTTGTTCAGGGGTCATCTGGCTTTGTATCTGACCGAGGATCAGTTGCAGATCCGGCAGGTTCTGGTCATCGACCTTCATGTTGCTCGAGGTCAATTCCCACAAACCCGGTTGCAGCATCTGCGCCTGAGCGGCCACAGGAAGTGCCAAACCCAGCGTGATGGCCAAACCCAGCAGACGAACGTTCATCGTGTAACTCCTGATCATTGGTGGCCGTTAGACGTCAGCCGCAAGCTTCGGTTCATGGGCCAATTAAATAGCGACATTCTGCCCGGAACATGGTCTGTTAAGCATTGAATCTTCAGGAGCAAGGCTGCCCCCATGGATTATTTCGGACCGCATATTTTTGGCTACACCATCGCCCTGCTGCACTCCCTGGGCACGATTGCAGCAATTCATGCCGTGTTGACCGTTCGAACCGCTCAGGGATCGATTGCCTGGGCGCTGTCACTGGTCTTCATGCCTTACCTGACACTCATCCCCTATCTGGTGTTCGGTCGCAGCACCTTCGATGGTTACATCAAGGCCCGACGTCAGGCCAACGAAGAAATGCGCAAGGCAATTTCTGAGCTCAACTGGCGGCCGTGGGTTGAAGAGGCGCTAACCGCTCGTGCTTCCACCGCTTACGCGTCGTTAAGGGCCATGCCCAAGCTCGGGCGCATGCCGTGCCTGGCCAACAACGACGTACGACTGTTGATCAATGGCCGGGCAACGTTCGATGCGATTTTCGATGCCATCAGCCAAGCCCGGGAAGCGGTGCTGATCCAGTTTTTCATCATTCACGACGACCGTCTCGGCCAGCGCCTGCATAAACTGTTGTTGGAAAAAGCAGCTGAAGGCGTGGCGATCTATCTGCTCTATGATCGAATCGGCAGCCACTCTTTGCCACACAGCTATGTTCAGTCACTGCGTGACGCCGGTGTCGAGGTCAAAGCCTTCGCCACTCGCAGCGGCTGGTTGAATCGATTCCAGGTCAACTTCCGCAACCACCGCAAGATCGTGGTAGTCGACGGCGTTATCGGCTTCGTCGGGGGGCACAACGTGGGCGACGAGTACATGGGGGAGAAACCACCCTTGGCGCCCTGGCGCGATACTCATGTACAGGTGCGTGGACCGGTAGTGGCCTGCATGCAGGAATCCTTCGCCGAAGACTGGTTCTGGGCAGCCCGTTCGTTGCCGCCGCTGATCCTGCCGGAGGTGTACCCGGACGACGGCGTACTGTGTCAAATGCTCGCCAGCGGCCCGGCGGATCCCTACGAGACCTGTTCGTTATTCTTCGTCGAGGCCATCCACGCGGCGACAGAACGCGTGTGGATCACCAGTCCCTACTTCATACCCGACGAAGCCGTCTTCGCCGCCCTGCGGCTGGCGGTATTACGTGGTGTCGATGTGCGAATTCTGTTGCCGTCGCGGCCTGACCACCGAATCGTCTACGCCGCCTCCAGCCTCTATGCCTTTGAAGCCGTGCGCGCCGGCGTACGGGTTTTCCGCTATGAGCCGGGTTTCCTGCATCAGAAAGTGGTGTTGATCGACAGTGAGATCAGCGCCATTGGCAGCGCCAACATGGATAACCGCTCGTTCCGGTTGAATTTCGAAGTGATGTTGCTGACGGTCGACAGCACATTTGCCGGCGAAGTGGAGCAGATGCTCAACGATGACTTTGCCCAAGCCCACGAAATCGCCAAAGAGGAGGGCCGGGAGACTCGCCACCTGCAACAGGTCGGTATGCGGGTCGCCCGGCTTATTTCACCGATACTTTAAGGATTGTAGATATCGTCCCGCGTCCATGGCAGTTCATGACTGCCATCGGCATGCGCCTTCACCGCGAGAATCTGGTGCAGATTGATCCAGCCGCGAGCGAAGGCATAGGCGCACCCGGCCAGGTATAGACGCCAAATGCGTAACGCCTGTTCAGGCACCAGTTTGGCGGCGGCTTCAAGGTTGTCTTCCAGGCGTTCGCTCCAGTGATCCAGCGTGCGCGCGTAATGCAGGCGCAGACTCTCGACATCGACGATCTCCAGACCCGCTTCACTGATCTCGGCAGAGATCATTGCCAGGTGCGGCAACTCGCCGTTGGGAAATACGTATTTTTCGATGAATTCGCCAGCCCCCCGTCCTACCGGGCGCCCGTCGGTGTGTTTGGCGGTGATCCCGTGGTTCATCACCAGACCACCCTCCTTCACTGCGCCGAACAGGGTTTTGCAGTACTCGGCAAGATTCGCGTGCCCCACGTGTTCGAACATGCCAACGCTGACGACTTTATCGAATCGGCCGTCCTGCGGCAGGTCGCGGTAGTCGAGCAGTTGCAGTTCGACCAAATCCTCCAGGCCTTCAGCCTTGACCCGCTCCCTGGCCAGCGCGAGTTGTTCCTTGCTGAGCGTGATGCCGAACACCTTCGCGCCGAATTCACGGGCCGCATAACGTGCCAAACCACCCCAACCGCAGCCGACATCCAGAAGATACTCGCCAGGTTGCAGTCGCAACTTGCGGCATAGATGACGGAATTTTGCTTGTTGAGCCTGCTCCAGCGATTCACTGCCGGTCTCGAAGTACGCGCAGGAATACGCCATGTCGCTGTCGAGCCACAGCTGATAAAAAGCATTGGAGAGGTCGTAATGGTAGGAGATCGCCTTGGCGTCAGTTTCCTTGTCGTGGACGGTACGCACAGGCTGGCTGCCATCGTCCTCATCCAGCAACGCCTGACTCCATTCATCGCAGACGCGGATAACGTCGCTGATGGCGCCTTCCAGCTCCAGTTTGCCTTCGACAAATGCCGCGCCAAGCGCATCCAGGCTGGGATGGGTGAACTGGGTAACCATTTGTGGGTCCTTGACCACAATCGTGACGCTGGGCGTCGGCCCCAGATTGAACTCATGGCCATCCCAGAGTCGCAGGCGTAGCGGTAACTGCAGATTCTGTAAGGCCGGTGGAAGTTGCGCGAGCATGGAGATTCCCCCCTTGTTTCAGACGTCTGATCAGAGGGTAGACCATCTTGGAAAAATAGCAGGCTATTCAATTAATCGCCGTTTTCCATGATTCGCGCCGTAATGACTCATAAGGAGCGAATGCACAAAATGCCGTGCCCTCACTTAAATGACTACGGCCACGACGGACAGTTCTAACAATTGTTACCCGTACTGCGCTACTGGATGAAAATGTTCTCAGCCCAGCATTTGTTCCACGTGGAACCACACTGAATTTTGCGCAGCGAAGGCAAAGCCTTGACCGGAATGCGTCGGACGCACATATTACGCTCGTAATTTTACTCAAAGGCTACGGTTACCCCTCCGATCCCTTTCAATCCAGGAGAAGATCCATGAGCACTTACGACGTCGTGATACTCGGCGGTGGCCCCGGCGGTTACAACGCAGCGATTCGCGCGGGTCAACTCGGTTTGAAAGCGGCTTGCGTGGAAGGGCGCGCCACCCTTGGTGGCACCTGCCTGAATGTTGGCTGCATGCCGTCCAAGGCATTACTGCATGCCTCCGAACTCTACGACGCAGCCATGGGCGCAGAATTCGCCAATCTCGGCATTGAGGTCAAACCGAGCCTCAATCTCGCGCAGATGATGAAGCAGAAAGATGAAAGCGTGACTGGGCTGACCAAAGGCATCGAATTTCTCTTTCGCAAAAACAAGGTCGACTGGATCAAAGGTTGGGGCCGAATCGACGGGCCGGGCAAAGTCAGCGTCACGGATGCTGCTGGCGGCACGACCGAACTGAGCGCCAAGGACATCATCATCGCCACGGGCTCCGAGCCGACTCCCCTGCCCGGTGTCGAGATCGATAACAAACGCATCCTCGACTCCACGGGTGCCCTGTCGCTGACGGAAGTACCGAAACACCTGGTGGTCATCGGCGCCGGCGTGATTGGCCTGGAGCTTGGCTCGGTATGGCGGCGTCTGGGCGCGAAGGTGACAGTGGTGGAGTTCCTCGATCGAATCTGCCCTGGCGTGGATGGTGAAACAGGTAAAACCTTGCAACGCTCCTTGAGCAAACAGGGGATCAGCTTCAAATTGAGTTCGAAGGTGACGAGCGCGACGACATCTGCCACGGGTGTGCAGCTCAGCGTCGAACCGGCCGCTGGTGGTACCGCCGAAGTGCTCGACGCTGATTATGTGTTGGTGGCCATCGGACGCCGACCTTATACACAGGGCCTGGGCCTGGAGAACGTTGGCTTGGCCACGGACAAGCGCGGCATGCTCGCCAACAAGGGTCACCGCACCGAAGTCGCTGGCATTTGGGTCATTGGTGACGTGACATCAGGTCCGATGCTCGCGCACAAGGCTGAAGACGAAGCCATGGCGTGTGTCGAGCAGATCGTTGGCAAGGCCGGTGAGGTTAATTACGAGCTGATCCCCAACGTGATCTACACCAAACCGGAACTGGCCAGCGTTGGCAAAACCGAGGAACAACTGAAGGCCGAGGGTCGTGCCTATAAGGTTGGCAAGTTTCCCTTCACCGCCAACAGCCGGGCGAAAATCAATCACGAGACCGAGGGCTTTGCCAAAGTGCTGGCCGATGAGCGCACCGACGAGATCCTCGGCGTGCATCTGGTAGGCCCGAGCGTCAGTGAAATGATTGGCGAATATTGCGTGGCCATGGAGTTCAGCGCGTCAGCCGAAGACATAGCCCTGACCTGCCATCCGCATCCGACCCGTTCTGAAGCCTTGCGACAGGCCGCGATGAATGTGGAGGGAATGGCAACCCAGATGTAACAACATCAAAAGCTCGCAGCCTGCGGCAGGCGGCGAGCTATTCACTTCAGCCAGGCAAATGCGTCAACGGAAGCGGGCCCGGTGCTTTCACCGTATGGATCGCAAAGTTACTGCGGATATCGCTCACACCCGGCAACTTCAACAGGCATCCGGTGAGAAAGCGGTCGTACGCGCGCAGATCCGGCACCACCACTTGCAACAGAAAATCCGATTCCCCTGACACCAGAAACGCCGAGATCACCTCAGGCAAAGCCGTGACCGCCAGGCGAAACGACTCGGCCTGTTCGTCGTTGTGACGCTCGACCTTCACGCCAACAAACACCGTCAACCCAAGACCGACTTCATCGCGATCGAGGTTGGCCTGATAACCGCGAATCACCCCGGCTTCTTCGAGCATGCGTACCCGTCGCAAACAGGGTGACGCCGACAGGCCGATCTCTTCGGCCAATTGCACGTTGGTCAAGCGACCATCGCGCTGCAGTGCAGCGAGAATCTTGCGATCGTAGGCATCCAGTTTCATGTTTGGCAGATTCCGATGGTCATGTGTTCTGTTCATGGCAGATTATGCCAACAAAGCCCAATCTTGAAGCAAACTACGCAAGCACCTGCCCTGCCCTTGCGCCCTACACTGGCCCTACCAAATCGACAACAAATGGGGTGTGACATGGCGGGACTCTGGCTGTTTTTCATGGCACTGGCCGTGGTGTACCTGTTGCCTGGTCCTGACATGATCCTGCTGCTGCAGACCGGTGCTCGTCAGGGAAAAGGAGCGGCACTCGCCACAGCGGTGGGACTCGCCGTAGCCCGCGGCTGTCACGTTGTACTGGCGGCGCTGGGGCTGGCGGCATTGTTCAAAGCGGCGCCCTGGACATTCGACGTGGTGCGACTGGCGGGTGCCGCGTATCTGCTGTGGATCGGCATTCAATGCCTGCGAACGACGATGCTGCCGGCCTTGCACAGCCATCAACCGATACAGAAAGCCCGCTGGCGCGAAGCGATCCGTCGCGGTCTGTTGACCAACCTGCTCAACCCCAAGGCGCTGCTGTTTTGTTCCGTGTTACTGCCGCAATTCATCAACCCACAGGCCGGGCCGGTGCTCGCGCAATTTGCAGTGTTGGGTGGTGTGCTGGTCGGCGTCGGTTTGCTCTTCGACAGCACCTATGCCCTGATCGGTACAGCGCTCGGCCGCTGGTTGCAACGCAGCCCTTCGGCCCAGCGCTTGCAGCAATGGTTATTCGGTAGCCTGTTGATCGGTTTCGCCGTACGGCTGACCTTTGTGCAACAGGCTTGAACCTTACTGCGCTTTACGGCGGCGGCGATTGATCAGCAACAGTGCCGCTGCCGTGACCGCAACAACGCTACCTACCTGCAAAGGCGTCTTATATGGACGCAATGCAGAGCGAGCGGCATCGGTAACCTGGGTGACATAGCGTTTATCGGCGTTCTCGAAATCGGGATACGGGCATTGGTTGCCAAAGTCCGCCGCCCATTCCACAAAAGGCCCGTCTTTGACATAGCGTTGGTAGAGCGCACTTTGATCTGCAAGGCTGCTGTTCCAACCGGCCGCTTCACAGAGCACAGCAGCAAATGCCTGACTGGTATGCGGCAGATTATCCGCAGCGCGATTGGCCAATTGTGTGGCGACAAAGCGGTAGTGATAACGCTGATCAGGCTGGGCAGCGCTGGCCTGCTGACGCTTCACTTCGTCTTCAGCCACCAGCGGCCCGACTTTCAGCTCTGTGCTTTCAAGGCTGTAGTTGCCGGCGAAGGTGGCGAAATCCGGGGCCATTTCGTAACCGAGAATATCCATCCCCCACTCACGTGCAGTCCACGCAGCGTTGAACAGAGCGGCGGCGCGGCGGGTCGGCCACCAAGCGGCATCGGCCGCCAGGCGTTTCTCGCCATACAGCCTGGCCTTGTGGCGCAACCCGTCGTTATCGAAATAGGCGGGCGCATCTTCATAATGCCCTTCGCGTAACAACCGACGGCCCAGCAAATTGCGCAGGCTCGCTGCCACTGGCAAGGGCACATAGTTGTCGCGGTCATGCTGGCTGAGCGGGGGTGGCGCTGGAACCTGGGTGTCGACGTAATGCTTGAGTTCGTCGAGCGTCAGCACACGTTCGGCCACCGTCGCCGCGTCAAACCAGTAGATACTTTGGCTGCGATAAAGCTGGTCGAACGCTTGCAGATAATCCCCGCGTTGCAGGGCCAGAATCGCGCTTTCGCCATCAACCCGACATTTGGGTTGCAGCGTTTCATAATCGAAGTCCGGCGTTCGCCGATCGCCCCAGGATTCATTCTGAGGAAAGGCCTGCGCCGCCTTGGCATACGCCGCGGCCGCAGCAGTTTTATCGCCATCACGCAGCGCCAGCTTGGCGCGTAACCACCACGCCAGCCCACCGTCACCTGCGTGTTCAACGAATGCCTTGGCGCTGGCGAAATCGCCCTGTTGATAATTCACCGCCGCCAGCCGATCCGCATTAGCGAGGCTGCCCCGCGTGCTGTTTTGCAGCAATTTAATCAGCTTCAATTCGTTTGCCGGTTGTTCACCGAACGACCAGCCCAGTCGACTGATCAACGATGCCGTTACCAGTTGCTGTACCGGTTTGCCCTTGAGTCGTTCGGCCAACTGCTCTTCGGGCATGGCCGCCAAGTCAGCCACCAACAGCTTGAGTGAGGTGTAGCCCACCGCCGAACCGTGCAGGTTCTGCGTGGCATAGAGTTCGATGGCCGTGTTCCAGTCGCCGGCGGTGCGGGCTACGCGGGCCTCTTCGCCGAGACTGGCCACACCCAGTTCCAGCGGATCACTGAAGCCGTCGATACTCAGTTGCCGTGTTTGCTCAAATGCCTTGCGAGCTTGCGCCAGCAAATCAGGAGTCGCACCGGCCTCGGCACTCATGACGAATCGCGCCCGGCCCAGCGAGTACGCTGCCCAGGTACTGCGCAAAGCGCGTTGATCCGCGGGCAGCGCCAGCACTTTTTCGAAGTATTCGGCTGCCAGCCCATGGTCACCCACGTTGAACGCCACCGCACCGGCCAGATAAAAACGGATTTCGTCGGGCAAGTTCGCGCCCTGTACTTCAACCTGCGAGGCATTGGTCAGGCTACGCAGCTGCTTGACCAATGCCTGCTGCGCCGGCGTCAAACCCGCCTGTTCAGCCTGGTTGCGTTGCTCTGAGTAGTCTGGCCCATCCATGCTGTAAGTGGTTGCGCTGACGTTATTCAAACCGGCAATCCGGTGCCCAAGTCGGCTGATCTCGAAGTTGAAGTTGCCCTCCGGCAGCTCCGCCAACGATTGACCACGGTTATCCAGCAGGCGCATCGGGAATTCCGGCCCGCATGCCAACGCCGAAC
This sequence comes from Pseudomonas sp. Sample_16, assembly GCF_004307665.1. Lineage (NCBI taxonomy): Bacteria > Pseudomonadati > Pseudomonadota > Gammaproteobacteria > Pseudomonadales > Pseudomonadaceae > Pseudomonas > Pseudomonas sp. Sample_16. Next base: position 7,898 of record NZ_RCOB01000020.1, on the reverse strand, counting down.
CCATTGGCAGGCTTAGGCTCAGGCAGAGCAGATGACGCGGCCAGTTACGGGTGAACATTCGAAGCTCCTTGATCAATTTTGCTGCAGCGAGCCCAACCAACGGCGCGTTGTCCGCCGGCTGCAATCCGCCCCTCACGCAAGCGGGTGAAGGTAAGCAGATCCGGGCCTTGTTGCAACGCATAACCGGCGAGTGCATCGGCGCCATCACAGCCTTGCACTGCGACAGTGATGCGTTCGGGCCAGGCGCTGTCGAGGTTGCCCTGATTGATCAGGCTCACGTCATACAGGCCCTGGTGCTCCGTGAAACTCAGCGTAAGCCGATTATGGAGCGCATCTCCCCGCGACACGGCGCGCAAAGTAGTCAGGCTCCACGCCCGCCGGTCGTTGGCCAGTGGCAGGCGAAACCAGATCAATCCGGCCAGATGATTCGGAGGGTCGTTTCGCAATTGTGCAGCGAGTTGACTCAATTGTTGGGGATCGGCCAGCAACTCCTGACGCTTGCCGTCACGTTCGATTCGAGTTTCGCTTTCCACGACCGGCGCACCGCCGTCATTCGGCAACAACGCCACACCGTATGCCGGCAGCGCCAGATAGAAAGGTTTTTTGGTTATTCGGCTCCAGGCGTTCGTCCATTGCCGGGCTTGGTCGGGGTCGAACAAACCACGGCGAGGATCGCTCACCGCGTGAACCTGCAACACACTGCTGTCGACCGCGGCTAACAATGCGGGCAGCTCCGCACTACCAAGCCACGCCGGCAACGCAGTGATGCTCAGTGGCATTGAGACTGGCAGTACCGTGCGCAAATGCAGGAGAAACTCTCGATAGGCCGAAATCCGCGCATTGCCGGCGTCGTGATCGATCTCCAGACCTGCGACAGTCAATCCTTGTGTCTGCCAGTCGCTGAGCACCTGCTGAATCTGCAGCGTGACTTCGTTCTGATCCAGCGACTTGAGCTGGCCATCGAGGCGAATCACTGCGATCAGCGGCCGACCATCGTGCTTGAGCAGCTCAGGGTCAATCAGCGCCCGATGCCATCGGGCCTGGGGAAATGCCTGCAATGCCAGCACACGCAGGGTGGAAAAATCTGCGCGACTGTCGCGCAGCGCTGCTTCATGGGAGGGGGTCCATTGTCGCTGCCAGATGTACAGCTGCTGATCGAGCGGGGGCGCCTCCCGCTGATCGCAGCCATTGAGCAGTGTCAGTGCAGTCAGCAGCGACACCAGCCGAACGAAAAAAACCATAAAGCTCCTGTGAGTTGAACCCGCTCCTTCGTAGAAGCCTTTGTCAGCAACTACAAATCAAGTACCAAAGGCTGCGCGCCCTGAGCCGGAATTGCACAGCAAATCAACACCTCGCCCTCCTCCGGTATCTCCGCTGGTGGTTGTGGATAATGCACCTGGCCGCTGATCAAACGGGTTTTACAGGTGCCGCAAGAGCCACCACGGCAACTGAATTCGGGCTGCAAACCACGACTTTCTGCCAGCTCCAGCAAGCTGCCGCCCTCGGGTTGCCAACGCGCCTCTTTGGCGGAACGCTCGAACACCACCGGCACCGACGTGGTGGCGGCCGGTGGTTGCTCGATTACTATTGCATCCGGATCGGGCTGGCGGCGCAACGTCGAAGGGCCAAAGGTTTCGGCGTGAATCCGCACATCGCGGACGTCCAGCTCACGCAGGCCGTCATACATCGCCTGGGTAAAACTGCCGGGACCACACAAGACGAAATCCAGCTGATCGTAGTCTTCAACTTCAAGCAATTCCGTGAGCCGTGCGACATCGATACGCCCGATCGAATCGAAGTCTTCACCTTCCAGAGCGTTCGGCTCCGGTTGACTGAGCAAACGTATCACCTTGACCGCATCACCGGCGTGCTCGAGCAAGCGATCCACTTCCGCACGAAATGGTTGATCCGCCAAGGTACGCGAACTCTGCAAAAACAAGGTCGGACGAATCCCACGGGTGCGCAAGCCTTGGTAGACCACTTCACGCAACATCGACAGCAGCGGCGTAATGCCCACTCCGGCAGCCAACAGTACCAGTGGCCGACGCTCATTGGCGGCCACAGTGAAATGGCCTTGGGGTGCTCGGGCTTCAAGCAGATCACCGACGCGAATGTGTTCATGCAGGTGTGAAGACACCCGTCCATCACGCTTCACGCTGATACGGAAAAAATCATCCGATGGCGCACTCGACAGACTGTAAGTGCGGATATGCACCTCACCATCAATGTTGAACCGCAACGGTAAGTGCTGGCCGGCCTGAAACAACGGCAGCCCTGCTCCGTCTGCGGGCTCCATGTAAATCGAGCGAATGTTCTGGCTTTCCGCTTCGATTCGTACGACACGCAATGGCCGCCATTGATCACCTAAAGCCTTGGCTTGCAGGCGAGCTTTGGCTTGCTCCCAAGTACCTGTTAGCAGACTGGTGGGTGAAACGCCGTCGAAACGCCAACGCAATGCAAGAGCAGCAGGTCTGCGAACAACATGTTCCACGTGGAACGTCCACAAACGTTCGGCACCTTGAAAGGCCTCTACCTGTGGTCCTTCCAGGATAATTTCGGTGCGCCCGCTGAGTTGCAGCAGGTCACCCGAATTGAAATCAATGAATAACAAACCGGCCTTTGGATTGACCCGCAAGTTGCCCAAAGTGTTGAAAAAAAGGTTGCCCGCAAAGTCTGGAATGGTCAGGCAATTCCCTTCGATGTGAACGAAACCTGCCTGTCCGCCACGGTGTGAAACATCCACCGAGCGAACGCCATCGACGTCCACATAGCTGGCGACAAAAAAGGTATCAGCCTCGGCGATCACAGCTCTGGCTGCTGCGTCCAGTTCATTGAGGTACTGCGCGGGACGCGTTGATGCATCCGCCAGCGGCACCGAGCGAAACTGCCGCAACTGTATGTACTGCGGGCAATTGCCATACGACTGATCAACCGTCACCGTAAAACCGTTCGACGTCATTGCGCCGATATGACCGTTGATGCGGTTACGCCGCCGGGTGTGCAATTCAATACCCAGCAGGCCGATTGCCGCGCCATCGCTCAATTGCGCCGGGTCGTCCGCTGCTGGCACGCTGCTGAACTGCAACAGTTGCGGCTCAGGTGAATGAGCAAAACCAGCTTCACCTTCAAGCACACTGGCCCACGGATTGCCGTTTGCATCCACCGCACCGTACAACATGAACGGCAATTGCTCGTAGAACGTGCGGTGCTGGTCCGGCATGTAATCGCGAATAACCCTGCGACCTACTGCCTCCATGCGCTCGCCAACTCCGATATGCGCCTGTAACTCTCTTTCGCCAGCATGCCACGGTGAACGGTCCATCACGGCTTCTCCCCTGCGCCAATGGCACAGCGTGAAGGGCCCGATCATCGGGCCACAAACGTCAGGCTGTTTTTTGCAGACCGGCAACCGTGCGCGGCATGCCGACAAAACCAGGCAAGGCTTCGACCCGTGCCAACCATGCGCGGATGTTGGCGTACTCGTCCAGCGACACATTGCCTTCCGGTGCGTGGGCAACGTAGCTGTAGGCCGCTACGTCGGCGATGGTAGGTTCGTTACCGACGAGAAATTCAGTGTTGGCCAATTCCTTATCGATGACCTTGAGCACGCTGTGGGCATAAGGAATCACCTCGTCAGGGTTGTAAGGCGCACCAAACACCGTGATCAAACGCGCCCTGGCCGGACCAAAGGCGATAGGGCCGGCAGCGGCCGACAACCAGCGCTGGACTTTGGCAGCGCCGACCGGATCGGTGGGCAACCAACGACCATTGCCATATTTTTGCGCCAGGTACACCAGGATCGCGTTGGAATCCGCCAACACCACACCTTGATCATCAAGCACCGGAATCTGGCCAAAAGCATTGAGCGCCAGGAACTCGGGCTTTTTGTGTTCGCCTTTGGCGAGGTCGACCAAAATCAACTCGGTCGGCAGTTGCAGCAGGGACAGCATCAGCTGCACACGATGGGCGTGGCCGGAACGGGGAAAATTGTAGAGTTTGATGGCTTGCATGATCGACTCCGCGCTTGAGTGGTGTTGTTCAGGGAGATCAGCACCTTGGGGGGCCATCTTCCATCAGTCACCAAAACAACAGAATAACCAACAAACGCAATCCATTATTTCATCCAGCGAAATAACGTATCAGACCTGCAGGGCTGGATGTTCCCTCAACGCCTTGACAGTAAAGTCGACAAAACTGCGAACCCGCGCCGCAGCCTTGCGTCCGCCCTGGTACACCACATGGATAGGCAAGGGAGGCATCTCGAAATTCGCCAGGACAATTTCCAGCTCCCCTGCCGCGACTTTGCGTGCCACTTGATAAGACAAGACCCGGGTGTAACCCAAGCCAAGGCAAGCCGCGGTGATCGCCGCCTGATTCGCCGTAACGACCAACCGGGGATCGGTGCGCACACTGATGGGCTCGCCCCCTTCCAGAAACGGCCAACTGCGTAACTGGCCCGTCGCAGACGTCGCGATAACCGGTCCTCGAGCCAAATCCTGCGGGTGAGTCGGATGTCCATTAGCCGCCAGGAATGCCGGTGATACGCAAACCACCCGCCGCACCTCACCCACGCGAATGGCGTGCTGATTGCTATCCGGCAGCTCACCGATGCGCACAGCCACATCGATGCCCTCCTCCACCACATTCACCACACGGTCAACCAACAGCGCATTGATCGTGACGTCCGGGAATTGTGTAAGAAAATCCACCATCAATGGAGTGACAAACAATTCACCAAACAACACCGGCGCCGTGATTGTCAGTTGCCCACGCGGCTGAGCATGACTGCCTGCCGCTGAATCCTCGGCCTCCTGCACTTCAGCAAGAATTCTGCGACAGTCTTCAAGATAACGCTGGCCGGCCTCACTCAGGTGCACACTGCGCGTAGTGCGTGTGAGCAACGGCGTGCCAATGCGTTTCTCCAGCGCCGCCACCGCCCGGGTGACACTGGCCGCCGACAACCCCAACCGCCGCGCTGCCGCCGAAAAACCCTGGTCCTGGGCGACCGCGGCGAAGACCTGCATTTCCTGAAAGCGGTCCATGGAGTGTCCTCGATTCAGATAAAAAAATCGCAACCCTTGGGCTGCGATTTTGGAGGTTGAATCAGCTGTGGATAACTTATTCCACAGTCACCGATTTTGCCAGGTTACGCGGCTGGTCGACGTCCGTACCTTTGAGTACCGCGACGTAATACGACAGCAGTTGCAGCGGGATGGTGTAGAGAATCGGCGACAGGATGTCGTGGATGTGCGGCATCTGCACAACATGAGTGCCTTCGCCGTTGGTCATGCCAGCCTTCTCGTCGGCGAAAACGATCAATTCACCACCGCGGGCGCGAACTTCCTGGAGGTTGGATTTCAGCTTTTCCAGCAATTCGTTGTTGGGTGCGACGGTCACCACCGGCATGTCGTTATCCACAAGCGCCAGCGGGCCGTGTTTCAGCTCGCCGGCCGGATAGGCTTCGGCGTGGATATAGGAGATTTCCTTGAGCTTGAGTGCTCCTTCCATCGCCACCGGGAATTGCGCGCCGCGGCCGAGGAACAGCGTGTGGTTTTTCTCGGCGAACAGTTCGGCGATTTTTTCTACGGTGCTGTCCATTGCCAGCGCCTCACCGAGGCGAGTCGGCAAGCGACGCAGCTCTTCGACCAGGGTGGCTTCAACGCCTGCGGCCAACGTGCCGCGCACCTGGCCCAACGACAGGGTCAACAACAGCAGGCCCACCAATTGCGTGGTGAAGGCTTTGGTCGACGCCACACCAATTTCGCGTCCAGCCTGGGTCAGCAGCGTCAGGTCGGATTCACGCACCAACGAGCTGATGCCGACGTTGCAGATCGCCAGGCTGGCAAGAAAACCCAGCTCTTTGGCGTTGCGCAGCGCTGCCAGGGTGTCGGCGGTTTCGCCAGACTGAGAGATCGTCACGAACAGCGAGTCTGGCTGCACCACGACTTTGCGATAGCGGAATTCACTGGCGACTTCGACCTGGCACGGAATGCCGGCCAACTCTTCAAGCCAGTAACGGGCGACCATGCCGGCGTGATAACTGGTGCCACAGGCGACAATTTGCACATTGCGTACTTTGGCGAACAACTCAGCGGCTTGCGGGCCGAAAGCCTGCACCAGTACCTGATTCTGACTCAAACGCCCTTCGAGAGTGCGCTGCACCACGGACGGTTGTTCGTGGATTTCCTTAAGCATGTAGTGACGGAACTCGCCTTTGTCGGCAGCTTCAGCGCCGTCGCTGTATTGCACGGTCTGACGCTCTACCGCTTGGCCGTTCACGTCCCAGATCTGCACGCTGTCGCGACGAATCTCGGCGATATCGCCCTCTTCCAGATACATGAAACGATCGGTGACCTGACGCAGGGCCAATTGGTCAGACGCCAGGAAGTTTTCTCCCAGGCCCAGGCCAATCACCAGCGGGCTGCCGCTGCGCGCGGCAACCAGACGGTCCGGCTGCTGGGCTGAGATCACCGCCAGGCCATAAGCGCCATGCAGCTCCTTGACGGTCGCCTTGAGGGCCACGGTCAGGTCGCGCAGCTCCTTGAGTTTGTGGCTCAGCAGGTGGGCGATCACTTCGGTATCGGTGTCGGAAGTGAATACGTAACCCAAGGCTGTAAGTTGTTCGCGCAGCGCCTCGTGGTTTTCGATAATGCCGTTGTGCACAACAGCCAGATCACCGGAAAAGTGCGGGTGAGCGTTGCGTTCGCACGGCGCGCCATGGGTGGCCCAACGGGTGTGAGCGATACCCAGACGACCCACCAGAGCTTCTTCGGCCAGTGCCTGCTCCAATTCGCTGACTTTGCCCGGGCGGCGCATGCGCTCGAGTTTTTCGTCATTGGTATAGACCGCTACACCGGCACTGTCGTATCCACGGTATTCCAGGCGCTTGAGGCCTTCGACCAGGATCGCGGTGATGTTACGTTCTGCGACTGCGCCAACAATTCCACACATGTTATTTCTCCTGACTGACTGCCGCGCAAATCAAATTGATGCCGCGGGCCTGAATCTGAACGCGTGCCTCCACCGGCAGACGATCATCGGTAATAAGGGTATGGACGCTGCTCCAGGGCAGTTCCAGGTTGGGAATCTTGCGGCCGATCTTGTCGGCTTCCACCATCACGACCACTTCGCGGGCGACTTCAGCCATCACCCGGCTCAGCCCCAACAATTCGTTGAAAGTGGTTGTACCGCGAACCAGATCGATGCCATCGGCACCGATGAACAATTGATCAAAGTCGTAAGAGCGTAGTACTTGCTCGGCAACCTGCCCCTGAAAGGACTCGGAATGCGGATCCCAGGTACCACCGGTCATCAGCAACACCGGCTCGTGTTCCAGTTCGCTCAGTGCGTTGGCGACATGCAGGGAATTGGTCATGACCACCAGGCCCGGTTGTTGACCGAGTTCCGGAATCATCGCCGCCGTCGTACTGCCGCTGTCGATGATGATGCGCGCATGTTCGCGGATTCGCGTCACTGCCGCGCGGGCGATGGCTTGTTTGTATTTGGAGACAGGCTGGCCCATATCGGCCACCAATTCCTGGGGCATGGTGATTGCACCGCCGTAACGACGCAGCAACAGGCCGTTGCTTTCGAGTGCAGCCAAGTCCTTGCGAATCGTAACTTCAGAAGTCTCAAAGCGCTTGGCTAACTCATCCACGCTGACTTCGCCCTGTTCATTGAGCAAAGCAAGGATGTTATGACGGCGTTGAGGAGTGTTGCGCTTCGACATGGCTAGATAAGTTTCGATTCGAAAGATAACGGAAGCAATCAAAACCTATCGATGAGACTTCGTCAAGCGCGGCGCGATAAAAAGATCTGTGGATAAAAAGCTTCGCGGGCAAGCCTCGCTCCTTGTATGTTGACCCTGAGTCCAAAGAGAGAGGTTACGCTCAAGGACT
>NZ_RCOB01000207.1:0-28117 GCF_004307665.1 Pseudomonas sp. Sample_16 | reverse complement strand
AAAAAAAGACCCGGCAAAAAGCCGGGTCAAAAACCGTGATTAGCCTGATGAGGAGATAGTCCAGAGACCGACCTAAGGTCCGCTGGGCCATCAACTGATCTCGCGATCAGTTGATGCAATAATAATCATTCTCGTTTGCAAGTCAAACGTTTTTATCTGCGCGATTGGAAAATTCTTTCCCGTCCTCTTCTTTTCATCATCGCTTCAAGCGTTCTGGTGACATTCCAACGATCGATCCACCATGGCTCTGGCCATGTCGATCATGTGCACCGCAGAAAACGCCAGGTCCCGGTTTGTACCCTGCAGATGGTTGGCTGTCTCGAAGGCTGTCGCGGCAGCACATCGTAAAAGATCCGACGCATGAACCAGCGCTTCTTCACTCTTGATGTTGCGGTTCACGTCGAAGAAACGCTCTTCGACCTGTTCCACTGAAACAGCTGGTTTCAAGTAATAGTCCAGTGCCCGCTGTGCAGCGGCAGAGCCTTTTGCGGAAGTGAGCGAAGTGTCGATTTGCAGGTCGGGCAGGTCGTTGGCGGGTTGGTTCATGGTGATGGCAAGCTCCGTGATAGATTCAGATCCGTGAATTCATCCTAGTACGATCTGTATTTGTGACCATCAATTAAATACTACAATTTGTGTTTTGATGGCTGGAGCCCTCCACGTATCGTGCCGCACATGGATAAATGGATTGAATTGGTCAAGGCCAAGATGAGTGAGCTCAAGGTCACTCAAGAGATACTCGCCGAGCGCCTCGGGATGTCCCAGGGTGGCGTCGGGCATTGGCTGACAAAACGCCGCCAGCCAGGCATCGAGGACATGAATCGGGTCTTGCAGGCGCTGGGCCTGGGGTTTCTGGAAGTGGCGCTGGTGATCAGGGAGCCGGGAGAGTCGCAGGACGACGAGGTCTCCCTGACGCAGAAGTACAACCCGTACTTCCGTTACCCGGTCAGTGACTGGCGCGAAACCGGCGAGGTGCGCGATGGCGAGCAGGCCAGGTATCGTTTCGAATTGTCCGACTACCACGCACAAGGTGCGGCGTTCTGGTTGACCGTGATGGGCGATGCGATGACCGCGCCCAGTGGCCTGAGCATCGCCGAGGGCATGCTGATCCTGGTGGACCCGGACGTGGAAGCGGTGCCTGGCAAACTGATTATTGCCCAGTGGCAAGGCAGTAACGAGGCGATTTTTCGCAAGTTGATCGAAGAGGGCGGGCAGCGTTACCTGGTCCCGCTCAATCCGACGTATCCGAAAGCCCTATACACCGAAGAGTGTCGAATCATCGGTGTGGTGGTTCAGGCAACCGCCAGGTTTTGATCGGATCGGTCCCGGTAAGGTGTAGGACCGATCATCGTTTCAAGCTTCTTCCAGTTCGACCAACGCACTGCCTTCGCTGACCATTTCGCCTTCCTGGCAGTACAGCGCCTTGATCACACCCGCGTGGGGTGCGCGGATGCTGTGCTCCATCTTCATCGCCTCCAGTACCACCAGTTGTGCCCCGGCTTCGACCGTTTGCCCGACCTCGATCAGCACCCGCACGATACTGCCGTTCATGGGCGCAGTCAGGCCGCCCTGATGGCTGTGACTGGCTTCAACGGCGCTGATCGGGTCATACGTCTCGACGCGGCGCAGTTCACCGTCCCATTGCAAATACACAGCGTCACCCCGACGGATAGCCCGGTGCTGGCGGCGCACGCCGTCGCGTTCGGTGAGCAAATGCTCGCCACGCAGTTGAGCCTCGATGCTGCCCAATGTCAGCGCTTCATCCTGGCCTTCACAACTGAGGTGCAGAGTGACTTGCGCTGGCAGGCCGGCGCGCAAACCGTTGCCGCTGGCCCATGGCGAACTCGGGTCGTCAGCTCTCGCTACACGATGCTGGCTCAGGGCAAACGCTTGGGCGGCGCTTTGCCAGAACTCGTCGCTGAGCGGCGCGGGTGTCGGCAACAGCTGTTCCTGATAACGCGGAATAAACCCGGTATCCAGCTCCGCTGCGGCAAAGGCCGGGTGGCCAATGATCCGCCGCAGGAAGTTGATGTTGGTCTTGAGCCCGCCAATCGCGAACTCATCGAGCATGCTTAGCAACCGCAGGCGCGCCTGTTCGCGGTCCTCGCCCCAGGCAATCAACTTGCCCAGCATTGGATCGTAGAACGGCGAGATTTCGTCGCCTTCCTCGACGCCGCTGTCCACGCGACGGCCTGCGCCGTGCGTCGATTCGCGATACAACTCCAGGCGGCCGGTTGCCGGCAGGAAGTCATTGGCTGGGTCCTCGGCGTACAGCCGCACTTCAATCGCGTGGCCGATCAGCGGCACTTGATCCTGGGTCATCGGCAACGCTTCGCCACGCGCCACGCGGATCTGCCAAGCCACCAGGTCGAGGCCGGTAATGGCTTCGGTGACAGGATGTTCGACCTGCAGGCGTGTGTTCATCTCCATGAAGAAGAATTCGCCGCGTGCATCCAGCAAAAACTCGACGGTGCCGGCACCGACGTAGCCGATGGCCTGTGCCGACCGCACGGCCGCTTCGCCCATGGCGCGACGCAGTTCCGGGCTCAGGCCTGGCGCCGGTGCTTCTTCGACGACTTTCTGGTGCCGCCGCTGAATCGAGCAGTCCCGCTCGTTCAGATACAAGCAGTTGCCGTGCTGATCGGCGAACACCTGGATTTCCACGTGACGCGGTTTGAGCAGGTATTTCTCCACCAGCATCCGCGAATCGCCAAACGACGATTGCGCTTCACGCTGGGCCGAGGCCAGGGCTTCGGCCAGTTGGCTGACGTCCTCGACCACTTTCATGCCTTTGCCGCCGCCACCCGCCGTGGCCTTGAGCAGCACCGGATAGCCGATGCGCTCGCAGGCATCGCGGAACGTCTCGAGGTCTTGCGCCTCGCCGTGATAACCGGGCACCAGCGGCACGCCGGCGGTTTCCATCAAGGCTTTGGCCGCGGACTTGCTGCCCATCGCATCGATGGCGGAGGCCGGTGGGCCGAGAAATATCAGACCGGCGTTTTCGATGGCGCGGGCGAATCCGGCGTTTTCCGACAGAAAGCCATAGCCGGGGTGAATCGCTTGGGCGCCACTGGCCTTGGCCGCGGCGATCAGTTTGTCGATTTGCAGATAGCTGTCGGCGGCTTTGCTGCCACCCAGGTCAACGCGAATATCCGCCTCGCGGCTGTGACGAGCGTCTCGGTCGGTGGCGCTGTGCACAGCTACGGTGGTCAGGCCAAGGGCCTTGGCGGTGCGCATCACCCGGCAAGCGATTTCGCCACGGTTGGCCACCAGCAGGGACGTAATGACAGGTGCGCTCATCAACGCGACTCCTTGGTAGTGGTTTCGGCTTGCCAGCTCGGCGGACGTTTTTGCAGAAAGGCACGCAGGCCCTCCTGACCTTCGGGGCTGACCCGGATGCGGGCGATGGCGTTTTCGGTGTAGCGGCGTAGCGCCGGGTTCAGCGAACCGTCGCCGACTTCACGCAGCAAGTCCTTGCTGGCACGCATGGCGGCGGGACTGTTGAGCAACAGGTTGTCGATCCACTGATCGACCTTCTGCTCCAGATCGGCGATCGGATAACTCTCCGACAACAGGCCCAGTTCCCGTGCCCGCTGTCCGCCAAAACGTTCAGCGGTCAGCGCATAGCGCCGCGCAGCGCGTTCGCCAATGGCTTGCACCACGAACGGGCTGATCACCGCGGGTGCGAGGCCGATACGCACTTCCGACAGGCAGAACTGCGCATCGTCGGCACCGATGGCCATGTCGCAGCAACTGATCAGGCCCAACGCGCCGCCAAATGCTGCGCCTTGCACCACGGCCAGGGTCGGGATTTTCAACTTGGCCAGGTTGTACATCAATTCCGCCAGTTCCCGGGCGTCGTCGAGGTTGGTGTGGTAATCGAGTTCGGCCGATTGTTGCATCCAGGCCAGGTCGGCACCGGCGCTGAAGTGTTTGCCGCGACCGCGCACGATCAGGAAACGCAGGCTGGCATCGCTCGCGACTTTGTCGAGGGCGAGGATCAGTTCGCGGATCATTTGGGCGTTGAAGGCGTTGTTCTTTTCTTCACGGCTGAGCCACAGCGTGGCAAATCCACGAGGGTCGGTCAGCAGTTCGAGGGTGTTGAAGTCGCTCATATTCATCCGTCTCCACGGTTTCTGTGGGAACTGCTTGCGGGATCTTTTTTGCGATTGCTGCGCAATCGAGCGGGAGCAAGCTCCCTCGCCACACAAGCCTCGCTCCTACAAAAATTCACATCCGGAACACGCCGAAGCGGCTCGGTTCGATGGGCGCGTTCAACGACGCGGACAAGGCCAGGGCCAGTACATCGCGGGTCTGGGCCGGGTCAATGACACCGTCATCCCACAAGCGCGCACTGGAATAGTAGGGGTGACCCTGTTCTTCGTACTGGTCGAGGATCGGTTGCTTGATCTCGGCTTCCTGCTCGTCACTGAAGCCTTGGCCACTGCGTTCGGCCTGTTCGCGCTTGACCTGCACCAGCACGCCCGCCGCCTGTTCGGCACCCATCACGCCGATCCGCGCATTCGGCCACATCCACAGGAAACGCGGATCGTAGGCCCGACCGCACATGCCGTAGTTACCGGCACCGAAACTGCCACCGATGATCACGGTGAATTTTGGCACCTTGGCGCAAGCCACGGCCGTCACCAGCTTCGCACCGTGCTTGGCGATGCCTCCCGCCTCGTATTTCTGGCCGACCATGAAGCCGGTGATGTTTTGCAGGAACAGCAACGGAATGCCGCGCTGGCAGGCCAGCTCAATGAAATGCGCGCCTTTTTGCGCGGCTTCAGCGAACAGAATGCCGTTGTTGGCCAAAATCGCGATCGGGTAACCGTGCAGATAAGCGAAACCGCAGACCAGGGTCGTCCCGAACAGCGCCTTGAATTCGTCGAATACCGAACCGTCCACCAGTCGCGCGATGACTTCTCGCACGTCGAACGGCTGCTTGGCATCGGCCGGCACCACGCCGTACAACTCGTCACTGCTGTAGAGCGGGGCGATTGGCGTGCGCTGCTGAACTTCGCCTTGCTTGCGCCAGTTTAGGTTGGCGATGCTGCGGCGGGCGATTGCCAGAGCGTGTTCGTCGCTTTCGGCGTAATGGTCGGCCACACCGGAAATCTTGCAATGCACATCGGCACCGCCGAGATCCTCGGCGCTGACCACCTCACCGGTCGCGGCTTTCACCAGCGGCGGGCCGGCGAGGAAAATTGTTGCCTGTTCGCGGACCATGATCGCTTCATCGGCCATGGCCGGTACATAGGCGCCGCCAGCGGTGCATGAGCCCATGACCACGGCAATCTGCGGGATGCCCATGGCGCTCATGTTGGCCTGGTTGAAAAAGATCCGGCCAAAGTGCTCGCGGTCGGGAAACACTTCATCCTGGCGGGGCAGGTTGGCGCCGCCAGAGTCCACCAGGTAAATGCACGGCAGGCGGTTCTGTTGGGCGATGGTCTGCGCGCGCAGGTGTTTTTTCACGGTCAGCGGGTAGTAGGAGCCACCTTTAACCGTGGCGTCGTTGGCGACGATCATGCATTCGACGCCCTCCACACGGCCGATCCCGGCAATCACGCCAGCGGCGGGAACGTCTTCGCCATACACCTCGTAAGCCGCCAGTTGGCTGATTTCAAGAAACGGCGAACCCGGATCGAGCAGGCGATTGATGCGCTCGCGAGGCAGCAGTTTGCCCCGCGAGGTGTGGCGTTCTTGCGCTTTCGGGCCGCCACCTTGCGCGACTTGGGCGAGCAGGGTGTGCAGTGCGTCGACCTGTTTGAGCATCGCCGCGCTGTTGGCCGCGAACTCCGCTGAACGGGGGTTGAGCTGGGTATGCAGGATAGCCATGGACAGCTCCGTTTAGCGGGTTTCGTTGAACAGTTCGCGACCGATCAGCATGCGACGGATCTCACTGGTGCCCGCGCCGATTTCGTACAGCTTGGCGTCACGCAATAGACGACCGGCGGGGAATTCGTTGATGTAACCGTTGCCGCCGAGAATCTGGATCGCGTCGAGGGCCATTTGCGTAGCACGCTCGGCGCTGTAGAGGATCACGCCGGCGGCGTCCTTGCGCGTGGTTTCGCCGCGCTCGCAAGCTTGTGCTACCGCATAAAGGTAGGCGCGGCTGGCGTTGAGCTGGGTGTACATGTCGGCAACCTTGCCCTGGATGAGCTGGAACTCGCCGATGCTTTGACCGAACTGCTTGCGGTCATGGATGTACGGCACGATCAGGTCCATACACGCCTGCATGATCCCGGTCGGGCCACCCGAGAGCACCACGCGCTCGTAGTCGAGGCCGCTCATCAGCACCTTCACGCCGCCATTGAGTACGCCGAGGATGTTTTCTTGCGGCACTTCGACGTCATCGAAGAACAGCTCGCAAGTGTTCGAACCACGCATGCCGAGCTTGTCGAACTTGTTGCTGCGGCTGAAGCCTTTCCAGTCGCGCTCGACGATGAACGCGGTGATGCCGTGAGGGCCTTTTTCCAGGTCGGTCTTGGCGTAGATCACGTAGGTGTTGGCGTCCGGGCCGTTGGTGATCCAGGTCTTGCTGCCGTTGAGCACGTACTTGTCACCGCGTTTGTCGGCACGCAGCTTCATCGAGACCACATCGGAACCGGCGTTCGGCTCGCTCATGGCCAGGGCGCCGATGTGCTCGCCACTGATCAGCTTCGGCAGGTATTTGGATTTCTGTTCGTGGTTACCGTTGCGGTTGATCTGGTTGACGCACAGGTTGGAGTGGGCGCCATAAGACAGGGCTACCGAAGCCGAGCCACGGCTGATTTCTTCCATGGCGACCACATGGGCCAGGTAACCCAGTCCCGCACCGCCGTACTCTTCCGGGACGGTAATGCCCAGCAGGCCCATGTCGCCGAATTTGCGCCACAGGTCCGCGGGGAACAGGTTGTCGATGTCGATCTGAGCGGCGCGCGGGGCGATCTCCTTGGCGACGAAGGACTGAACCTGATCGCGCAGCATGTCGATGGTTTCACCGAGGGCGAAGTTCAGGGATGGGTAGCTCATGGGTCACCTTTTGGCTTTTTTGTCGGTTGATGAGACTGTCATTTGGTTCTCACCTTTACGTTAACGTAAGCCTGTGACGAAAGGCTGTCAATCACCCTTTACGTTAACGTCAACTTGAGCGAGAGTAGAGGCAGTTCTGAAAAGACCGGCGTCGCTTTTCCGTGGCGAGGGAGCTTGCTCCCGCTCGGGCGCCAAGCGGTCGCAAATCGGCAGGCAAGGTGTGCCAGAAAGCACCGGGTTGCAGATTTCACGACTGCTGCGCAGCCGAACGGGAGCAAGCTCCTTCGCCGCATGAGCCTCGCTCCTACAATAAAGACAATAGGGGTCGTCATGGATCAACCCAATGTAAGCCCGCAACGCAGTTACACTCGTGGTTCCCAGGACAAAGCCTTGCTGGCGATGACTATCGGCCAGGCGTTCGATAATACGGTCGCGCAGTACCCGGCCGGGGAGGCGCTGGTCGTGCGCCATCAACAGTTGCGCTACACCTGGCGACAACTGGCGGACGCCGCGGACCTGCACGCCAGGGCATTGCTGGCATTGGGGCTGAAGGCCGGTGACCGCCTCGGCATCTGGGCGCCGAACTGCGCACAATGGTGCATCACGCAGATCGCCACGGCGAAAATCGGCGTGATCCTGGTCAACATCAATCCTGCCTATCGCAGTTCCGAACTCGAATACGTATTAAAGCAATCAGGCTGCCAATGGCTGGTGTGTGCCGGCGCGTTCAAGACCTCCGACTACCACGCGATGTTGCAAGGTCTGGTGCCGGAACTGGCTGAACAATCCATCGGTAAGCTGAGCTGTGAAAAACTGCCGGAGCTGCGCGGCGTGATCAGTCTGGATGCTCAGCCGCCCAGCGGTTTCCTGCCGTGGTCGCAACTGGCTGATCTGGCGGGCAGTGTGTCGGCCGAGCAACTGCGCGAGCGCCAGGACAGCCTGCATTTCGATCAGGCGGTCAACATCCAGTACACCTCTGGCACGACGGGTTTTCCCAAGGGTGCGACTCTCAGTCACTACAACATTCTCAACAACGGTTACATGGTCGGCGAGAGCCTGGGCCTGACCGCCGCGGATCGCCTGGTGATCCCGGTGCCGTTGTATCACTGCTTCGGCATGGTCATGGGCAATCTCGGCTGCATCACCCATGGCAGCACGATGATCTACCCCAACGATGCGTTTGATCCGCTGTTGACGCTGCGCACCGTCGCCGAAGAAAACGCCACGGCGCTGTACGGCGTGCCGACCATGTTCATCGCCATGCTCGATCAGCCGCAGCGTGCCGAGTTCGACCTGTCGAGCCTGCGCACCGGGATCATGGCCGGGGCGACGTGCCCGATCGAAGTCATGCGCCGGGTCATCAGTGACATGCACATGAACGAAGTGCAGATTGCCTACGGCATGACGGAAACCAGCCCGGTGTCGTTGCAGACCGGCCCTGCAGATGACCTGGAACTGCGCGTCACTACCGTCGGCCGCACTCAACCGCAACTGGAAAGCAAGATTATCGACGAAGCAGGCAACCTGGTTCCGCGCGGCACCATTGGCGAGTTGTGCACCCGTGGCTACAGCGTGATGCTGGGCTATTGGAACAATCCGCAAGGCACCGCTGAAGCCATCGATCAGGCGGGCTGGATGCACACCGGCGATCTGGCGAGCATGAATGACGAAGGTTACGTGTGCATCGCCGGACGTAACAAGGACATGATTATTCGCGGCGGCGAGAACATTTATCCGCGAGAGCTGGAGGAATTTTTCTTCACTCATCCGGCTATCGCCGACGTGCAGGTCATCGGTATCCCTTGTTCCCGTTATGGCGAGGAGATAGTCGCCTGGGTCAAATTCCACCCCGGGCACAGCGCTACCGAAGAAGAGCTGAAAGACTGGTGCAAGACGCGCATCGCGCATTTCAAGACCCCGCGGTATTTCAAGTTTGTCGACGAATTCCCAATGACCGTGACCGGCAAAGTCCAGAAATTCCGCATGCGCGAAATCAGCATTGAGGAATTGGCCATTCCTTGAAAACGGGCGCATCAAAATATTGCTGGAAACGTCATCGGTGCCGTTTGCCGATGACGTTTCGGGTTTCAAGTCCGTGGTTTTCGAGAGGGTGGTAACTATATATATTTCACATTCGATTAATGGTTTTTGTTCGAGGTTGTTTCTTCGGGTGCTTGCAGTTTTTTAGTCTTTTTTAGCGCCGTGAAGGCGCGTAGTTTTTCTGCCTGGGTATTTTATTCAAGGCGGAAATACGATGACACAAACATTGGCTGACGTGGGCAATTGGCAAGAAAAGCCCGAAGTAATTGGCGACAAGAGCATTCATATAGACTTTATAGAAAACAGTCTGCCGGAGTGGTTGGTACGCAGCCCTCTGCACAGAATCGGCGCTCTGAAACACGCCCGATTGGAGATTCCGCAATGGTACAAGTCTGCATCAACGGACCAGCATCAGGCAGTGGCCAGCGCTCTGAAAGAAAGCTGGGATTCACAAAACGCTATCGATGAAATCGTCACCAGCCAAGAGAATGTCTATGCATTCGGTAAACGATTACTCCAAGCCAGGTTGAAATCCAGATACGGTATTGAAGAAGACGTCGAACAGACGTTTGTACGTCTTTATTGGCGCAAAGGACACATCGTCCACGGCTTCAAGATTCGTACAGTTTCCTTGTTGGATGCGGCACTGCATAACTTCGCAAGTTCCGAAGTTTTTCACTCTGATTCGATGTTCATCACTGCTCCCGACGCCCGTGGTCATTTTGATGTAAAGGGCGCGACGCTTGGGGCGATGGGGATTGCGCAGTTTGTGGAACTTTGCCGAAATCTGGATATTGGCGCCAGGCACAGTCGATATCTCAGAAGTTTGTTACTTCCTCTGGATGGCTTGGGTGAGCGAATACTTCAACGGAAAATCATCAAAAGTCAAAAAGCCGCAATGAGCACTGCGGCGCACCTCGCGTTGATGAAACGGGACATTGATGAGAGTGCCCACGCGGTGGTCATGGGCATCATCAACGAACAGCGCAATGTGTATTGGGCTGGCAAGAGAATAAGCACTTACAACTTGGAAATGCTCGGCGTAGTGCTGAGCCAGATTGTCGTCATTAGCGCCACAGAGCGTTCCTCAAACCATCTTGATCCTGTCATTGCCTACGTTCCCCATGATCCCGAACATCCGCTGAAAATGTATGCATCGGGAGCAGACTTTACCGGCGAGTTGATTCGCCAGTTTCGCGACAAACCTGCACCTGGACGGCAAGGCACTGCGCTCAGCGTGACCTCCGCCATACAGCAACCTGCCCGGGCTGAAAGTTATCAACATTTCTTCACTCAATTTGTTCCGCACAAGCAGCGAGGGCATTTTCTCGCACTGCTCAATTATCGCCTGCGCGGGATTAAATGGCATGAAGTGCAACCGGGTGAGGGGCAGCCTGCCTGGCGCGAAGAGGACATCGCTCAGCCTAATCTGGAATATAAATTTCACCCGTTCGAGGCCGACACCGAAAATCGCTTTGATGGCAATGTCTGGCCATACCTCTATCGGATGTCGATCAACCGGGTTCTCAACGACGCCCGCGAAATTGCGATATCCACGGCCTACGCTGACCGGATGGCGCGCTGGGACTGGTGGGACAACCTGGAAAAGTTAGCTTCCCAGGCGCTCAATGTGGCGCTGCTGGTGGTAACGCCGTTTGTACCGTTTCTAGGCGAGTTGATGATGGCGTATACCGCCTATCAACTGACCAGCGACATCATCGAAGGCGTCATGGACCTGGCGCTGGGACTGGGCACCGAGGCCGCCGAACATTTGGTCGGGGTGGTGGAAAGTGTCGTTCAACTGGGGATGTTTGCCGCGGGAGCAGAGATCGGGAAATTGATCCTCCCCAAGCTTTCGCCTGTCATCGAACAGGCCATTGTTGTCGAGTCGCCGAAAGGTAAAAAGTTGTGGTATCCAGATCTGGATCCCTATACCCAGCGCAACCTGGCGCTGCCGGAAAATTCCACACCGGACGAATTGGGGATGCATCGTCACCAAAACAAGAAAATCCTGCCCCTCGATGGCAAGCATTTTGAACTCAAGGATGAGCCCCAGACAGGACACTACCGATTGCAGCACCCTGATCGAGCCGAGGCTTATCAACCGGTCGTCAGGCATAACGCAAACGGTGCACTGGTCATCGAGGGCGAAAAGCCCAGGTCCTGGGATGAGCAAACCCTGATGCGGCGACTCGGGCCAACGGTTGCGCCATTCAGCGACAGCGAGCTAGCGGACATTCGTGCCATCAGCGGCACCGATGAAGGAGAATTGCGCAGGATCTACACCCGGAATGAGCCCGCGCCGCCTCTGCTGGAAGACACCATCAAACGCTACAAGGTGCTGGAAGACATCGATCTGACCAAAGCTCGGATTCGCGCGGGGCAACCCATGGATCCTTCGTCTAACTGGTTTGCACAGTTGGTGACCGATTTTGACGGATGGCCGAGTGACAGAGCGTTGGAGGTCTTTCAACAATCCGACCTGAACGGACCCTCGCACAAATACGGAAAAGCCGATGCCAATGCGGACAATACCCTCAGGATCAGCCTGGCCGATGTCATGAATGGACAGTTGCCGGAACGCGTGGTGAATTTTCTCCAAGAGGGCGAACTGAGGGCGCTGCTGGGAGGGGAGTTCTCCCGGGACCAACAGGTGCAACAACTGCGCAATCAACTGGCTGATCACGTTGAGGGGAGGCGAGGCAGTGTGTTCAATAATATCTATCGTTTTCGCGAGCGACCTGGCAATACGAATTCCCGGCTTGTGCAACGTGAGTTTCCGAACCTTCCGCGCAGCGTCGTCGAGCAAGTGCTGGCGCGTGCCGACGCGACCGAGCAAGCGGTGATGACCAACGAAGGCCGGATGCCGTTGCGGCTGAAGAACCTCGCTCGCGAACTCGAATTTGAAGCCCGTGCCGTCCGTGCTTACGAAGGCTTTTATCAGGATGCGTTGTTCACGCCAGAAACCGAAAAGCTGAACCTCAGGGCGCTCGCCGTCTACAGCGATGCATTGGCTGATTTGCGAATCGAAATTCACTCCGGCACCTGGGATGGACCTTTGCGCAACAGCGTGGGGGCTGAAAAGGCTTCCACACTCAAGCATTTGGTGCGCGACGAGAACGGCCTTTACGAAGTCTGTGATGCGCAAGGTCGCAAGCTGCGGGACGCCACTGATTTTTTTGAGGCGATTTTATATGCGCTGCCGGCACAAGAAAGGGCTCAGTTGGGCTTGCGTCCGGGCCAGGGGCCGCGGCTCAAACAATGGCTGATGGAAAAGTTGCTGCCACCCACTGAGCGTCGAATCGCTCTGGCTGAACCCCCTGTGCGCATCACGCCAGACCTGGAGGACGCCAGCTTACTCAAGGGACCGGTCTACAGCAAAATCAGTAAATGGCATCAGGACCGGGTCAGGGAGCAACGACTGCGGGCGCTGTATCCGGGTCATAGCCCTGAGGAATTGAACGCGGTCGTGCAGGCCTTGAGCACCGATACGTCAATCACCCTGGAAATGCTCGAACAGGAGAAGCTGCAGTTGGCAAGCCAATTGAACGGGTGGGAAAGATCATTCCGGGACAGCGGTTTCTGGCCTGAAACGCGTCGCCGGTTTTGCACCGAACTGCTCAAGGCCTGGGAGTCGCCGTCCAGAGTGTTCAGGGACGAAACCGGTGATCGGCGATTCGGTGTCAGGCTGCAGGTGCCGAATGTTGAGATGGATTTACTGTTGCTGGAGTTTCCGCAGTTGACGGCTAACTTCCGTAAGGTGACCAGCCTGAATCTGTCGGGTCGCAATTTCAATCAGGCTCACAACGCTTTTCTGGAGTTGTTTCCCAAACTCGAGGCGCTCGGTTTGGCGGGCAATGAACTCGAAAGGGTGCCCGATGCCGTCGCAAAACTGCGTAACCTGCAACATCTGGATCTTTCCTCAAACCAAATTGCACTGTCTGCGCAAGACGTGGCTCAGCTCAGGGAATTGCGGCGATTACGGGAGTTGCGCCTCAACGGCAACCCGCAGTTGACGGCTGTGCCGGACATCAGCCAGATGCCGGATCTGCGAGAACTCGACCTCAGTGGCACCGGTGTACAAGACTGGCCGGTCGGTCTCTTTGCCAGTCCCCGTGATCAGTCATTCCGGTTGGAATTGAACAACACCGCGATCAAACACATACCCGAAGTTGCACCGGGCTCCGCCAAAGCAGAAACCATTGCTCGCACCAGGCTCGATCGTAAAAAGCTCGAGTTCGATGATCAGGCGCGTTTTGCAGACTACAGGGAATCAGTCGGGCTGGACCCTGAACGCACTTACGAGCCCAAGGGGGACAGCAGTTTCTGGCTGGAGGAGGTCGACGTCGCCGAACAGCCAGAACTCCAGGAACTCTGGGATAGCGTTGAACGTGAGCATGGCTCCCAAGGTTTTTTCGAGGTGATCAAGCAGCTGGAGGAATCCGAGCATTTCGAGACGATCGAAGACCAAGAGGCTTATGAGGACAATCGGGACGACCTTACTCGTCGCGTCTGGCGCATGCTCGAAGCCGTTTCCTATGATGATGTGTTACGCGATCGATTGTTCAAGAACGCGAGCTTTCCAGGGCTGTGTGCGGATGGGGGCGCGGGAATCTTCAATGATATGGGGATCGAGGTGCTGGCGTCGGAGCACAATCGATACTTCCTGCCCGAGCAACGGGAGCTCAAGCAGGCGGTGTTGGCCAAAGGCGCAGCGCGTCGTAAACATCTCGACGAAGTCATCAGGGGCGATATTGCCCACCGCATCAAGCCGGTTGCAGAAGGCGGGTTGGGGCAGCACTTCAGAGGGCAGATGGTCGATGGCGTGCCTGAAAGACGAGGTTTGCTTGAGGTAGAAATCTATCTCGCCTATCACACCCGGCTCGCAGACGCTCTGGATTTGCCCTGGTTATCCGAGCACATGACATACCGCCGACAGGCGTTGGTCACCCAAGCCCAGATTGCTGCTGCCCAAGAGACGGTGCTGGCCATGGGGGAGGGTGACGGCCTGGTCAACAAGATGTTGCTTGAACCCTACTGGGAAAACTGTTTGAAGGAACAGTACAGCACTCAATTACAGGCTTACAGTGAACGTTATGACCAACAGTACGAATCGCTTGATGATTTGCTGTCGGCTCATGACGATTGGATAAACGCACAGCATCAGGCGCCTGAAAGCAACGCGCAACTCAAGAGCCGTCTGGAGACGCTGGCCCTGGAACTGAGTGATCTTGGTGTTACCCAAGCCGAGATATTGAGCACTGAGCCCATCTCGCAAACGCGCTCCAGCGAACTTCTCAACAAGCTGGGTTATCAACGCGACGAACTGCTGCGCCAGTTGACACGCGACGCATTAACGCGCGCCAAAGGGGTCAGGAATCGCGACTAGGCAATAAAGATTCAAGTGATGGATTGTTCAAAGTGAGCCCGGGCGTGTTTTGCCGGTGCTTCAGACAAGGTTGCATTGTGCTGAAAAGCACAAAGGGGAGCCGAAGCTCCCCTTTAATTTCGTTGCGCGTGCTCTTTTTTTATTATTGAGGGGCGGTCTGTTTTTGTTTTTGGCAACCGTTGCCCTTTACCGCTGTTTTTGGCGATCCCCATCCGGGATCAAGAGCAAACGTATTTTTTTGAGCGCTGATCTACTTTCTCGCCAAGCGATCCAACCAGTTCGGGAGCTACCTGAAGGTAGTTTTATTTTTCTCTGCCCGGTTGCGGGTTACTCCGAAAAGCACCCTGAAAAGCACATCTTCTCCAAAAAAATCTGTTAGCTGCGTCTCTGCCGTGTTGTTTTTGTTATGTCAGAGTCGTTACGTCTTGTTTTTATTAGGGTTGCCGCAATTTTTTTATTCTTGTTGTGCGATAGAGATAGCAGGAGCCGTGCCAACTTTTAAAAACCCTTTAAAATCAATAGTTTGAGTTTTATGTAAGGTTTTTCGCTTCAGGCTGATCCCTACATTTTGTTTCCGTGTTACTCGAATGTGCCCACGCTTCAGCTGTTGCGGTAACACCCGGACACATTCCCCCCACTCATTGTGCGCTGCGAGCTTTGGCCACTCGCGAACCTGTAGGGCGCCCAAGCACAGAGCAAATCTGCTGGCCGGCCAGGATCAACGCGTCCAGGTCAATTCCGGTTTCGATACCCAAGCCATTGAGCAGGTACACCACATCCTCGGTAGCGACGTTACCGCTGGCGCCCTTGGCATAAGGGCAGCCACCGAGACCGGCGATGGAGCTGTCGAACACCGAGATGCCTTCCAGCAGGCTGGCGTATATGTTGGCCATGGCCTGGCCGTAAGTGTCGTGGAAATGCCCGGCCAGTCTGTCCCTTGGCACATCGGCCGACACCACTTCGAACATTCGGCGAGTCGCGCCAGCGGTGCCGGTGCCGATGGTGTCGCCCAGCGATACTTCATAGCAGCCCATGGCGTAGAGCTCGCGGGCTACCAAAGCGACCTGCTCCGGCGCCACGTGGCCTTCATAGGGGCAGCCCAGCACGCAGGACACGTATCCGCGCACGGTCACGCCGTGTTGCCTGGCCGCCTCCATGATCGGCACGAAACGCTCCAGGCTTTCGCTGATCGAGCAATTGATGTTGCGTTGGGAAAACGCTTCGGAGGCTGCCGCGAACACCGCGACTTCCTTCACTCCGCTGGCCATGGCGTCTTCAAAACCGCGCAGGTTGGGCGCGAGGGCGCCGTAGGTAACGCCCGGCTTGCGCTGGATCCGGGCGAAAACCTCAGCGGAACCGGCCATCTGTGGCACCCACTTGGGTGAAACGAAACTGCCGACTTCTATATAGCCCAGGCCTGCAGCCGTGAGGGCGTCGACCAGTTGCACCTTGTCGGCGACGCTGATGGGTTGGGCTTCGTTTTGCAGACCGTCGCGGGGGCCGACTTCGACCAGGCGTACGTTGGAGGGAAGGGACATGGGGATTCGACCTGTTGTATTTGTTTTGAGGCTACAACGATCCTGTGGGAGCGGGCTTGCCCGCGATGACGGAGGATCAGTCAGCATCAATGTTTAATGTCATGCCCTTATCGCGGGCAAGCCCGCTCCCACAGGGAATTGTGGCGGGTTATTGAATCGATTCCTGGCTTTTGAGGGTTTGCTCCAACGCCTGCACGCAGCGTTCTTCGGCGGTATCAAGCTCCAGCTTCATCTGTTCGATGTCCAGTAACTGCTGCTCCAGCTGTTCCCGACGCTCGCTGATTTTCGCCAGCATGCTGTGCAATTGCTTGGTGTTACCGCTGGACGGGTCGTAGAGCTCGATCAGTTCGCGGCATTCGGCCAGCGAGAAACCGATACGCTTGCCCCGCAGGATCAGTTTCAGGCTGACCTTGTCACGGGGCGAATAAATGCGTTCCTGGCCACGGCGCTCGGGACTGAGCAGGCCTTGCTCTTCATAAAAGCGAATGGCGCGGGTGGTGATATCGAGCTCACGGGCGAGATCGGAAATGCTGTAGGTCTGGCTGCTCATGGAGGCGCTCGCAAAAGGTCATGGCGCTAAGCTAATGGCAGGTTGACGTTTACGTCAAGGGGCAGGTTTTTTCACTGTCCTTGCTGGCCCCATCGCGAGCAGGCTCGCTCCTACAGGGGGATCTGTGTTGAGCACGAGAATTGTGTTCAATGAAAATCGAATGTAGGAGCGAGCCTGCTCGCGATGAGGCACCTAGGTATCAAGCCCTACACTTTTTCAAGCTTTTTCTCCTGCGCCGTCACCTGCTGGCACAACTCGATCATCTGCTCGCGCATCCAGCGGTTGGCCGGGTCCTGGTCGGTGCTTTCGTGCCAATAGAGGTGGGTTTCCACTGGCGGTACACCGTTGACCGGCAAGTTGAAGGCCTGCAGATCGTTACGTCGGGCGAAGCGTTCCGGCACCGTCATGACCATGTCGGTCTGCTGCATCACCTGTGATGCCATCAGGTAATGTTGCGAGCGCAGGGCGATTTTGCGCTGGATGCCCATTTTGCCGAGGGCCAGGTCGACATAGCCCAGGCCGCTGCGACGGCTGGAGATATGGATATGGGTCAGGCCCAGATACTCATCGAGCGTCAGTTTTTCCTTGCCAGCCAGTGGGTGGCCCTTGCGCATGGCGCAGACGTAGTGATCTTCCATCAACTTGACGTGGCGTACCTGGGGGTCGGTGTTCAGTGGAGCGTCCACCGCGAAATCAAGACGACCGGCCGCCAGTTCCTTGGTGGTTTCCCGGCGTTTGGACAGGAAGCTTTCGATGATCACCGTTGGTGCCAGGCGACGCAGGCGCTGGAACAGCGGTGGCAGGATCACCGCTTCGGTGAGGTCGGTCATGCTGATGCGGTAGGTCTTGTTCGCCTGTTGCGGGTTGAAAATGCGGCTTTCCTGTACGGAGATGCGCAGCAGCGACAGGGCGTTGCGCACCGGCCCGATGATGTTCTGCGCCATCGGCGTGGGCACCATGCCCTGGGCGGTGCGCACGAACAGCGGGTCATTGAAGGTCTCGCGCAACCGCGCCAGTGCGTTCGACACCGCCGGTTGGGTAATGCCGACGATCTGCCCGGCACGGGTCAGGTTGGCTTCGGTGTAGATCGCGTCGAAGACGATGAAAAGGTTGAGGTCGACCTTGCTCAGATTCATTACGCGGCTCTCTTATTGTGTTGGCGGACTGACCGTGAAGATCAGCCGATCATATATCGGTGATGAATGTTTATACACGCCGAGAATAGGCTAGGTAAATTATCAACGCTGTTCTAGCATCGATACATGACTTAAAACAACCTCCCCCAAGAAGGTATCTCGCTCATGGATTTCGCTTATTCGCCCAAGGTTCAGGAACTGCGTGAGCGCGTAACAGCGTTCATGGACACCTACGTCTATCCCGCCGAAGCCGTGTTCGAGCGCCAGGTCGCCGAAGGCGATCGCTGGCAGCCGACGGCGATCATGGAAGAACTCAAACTCAAGGCCAAGGCTGAAGGCCTGTGGAATCTGTTTCTGCCTGAGTCCGAGCTCGGTGCCGGCCTGACCAACCTCGAATACGCGCCATTGGCGGAGATCATGGGCCGCTCGCTGCTGGGGCCGGAGCCGTTCAACTGTTCGGCGCCGGACACCGGCAACATGGAAGTGCTGGTGCGTTATGCCAGCGAAGAGCAAAAGCAGCGTTGGCTTGAACCGTTGTTGCGAGGCGAGATCCGCTCGGCGTTCGCCATGACCGAACCGGACGTCGCGTCCTCCGATGCCACCAACATGGCAGCCCGTGCCGTGCGCGATGGTGACCAATGGGTGATCAATGGCAAGAAATGGTGGACGTCGGGTGCCTGCGATCCGCGCTGCAAGATCCTGATCTTCATGGGCCTGAGCAACCCCGATGCGCCGCGCCATGCCCAGCACTCGATGATTCTGGTGCCGATCGATACCCCCGGTGTGAAGATCGTGCGCCCGCTGCCGGTGTTCGGTTACGACGATGCGCCTCACGGTCACGCCGAGGTGCATTTCGAAAACGTGCGGGTGCCGTACGAAAACGTCTTGTTGGGCGAAGGACGCGGCTTCGAAATCGCTCAAGGTCGCCTTGGCCCGGGCCGAATTCACCACTGCATGCGTTCGATCGGCATGGCTGAACGTGCGCTGGAACTGATGTGCAAACGTTCGGTGAACCGCACCGCGTTCGGCAAGCCGCTGGCCCGCCTGGGCGGCAATATCGACAAGATCGCCGACTCGCGGATGGAAATCGACATGGCGCGTCTGCTGACCTTGAAAGCGGCGTACATGATGGACACCGTCGGCAACAAAGTGGCGAAAAGCGAGATCGCGCAGATCAAGGTCGTGGCGCCGAACGTGGCTTTGCGGGTCATCGACCGGGCGATCCAGATGCATGGCGGGGCAGGGGTTTCCAACGATTTCCCGTTGGCTTACATGTACGCCATGCAACGCACCCTGCGCCTGGCCGACGGCCCGGACGAAGTGCACCGTGCAGCAATCGGCAAGTTCGAAATCGGCAAGTACGTGCCGAAAGAGATGCTGCGTAGCGGGCAGTAAGACCGCGGCGCCCTCAATCGCCAGCAGGCTGGCTCCCACAGGTTCAGTGTGATCCCTGTGGGAGCCAGCCTGCTGGCGATGGCGTCAGCCCATTCAGCACATCACCATCGGATTCAATACACCCAAACCTCAACCCGTCGATTCTTGATTCGCCCTTCATCGGCATTATTGGCCGCCACCGGCATCTCGGCGCCAAAGCCGCGAACCTCGCGCAGTACCACGCCACTCTTCACCAGCTCCCGGCGTACCGCCATGGCGCGCAGTTTCGACAACAGGTCGGCACGCGCCGGATCGTCCTTGGCATCGCCAAACCCTACGAGTGTTACCTGGCGATCAGTTTTGTCGTGCTGCTCTATATAGTCGAGTACCCGGGACAAGTCCTGCCTGGCCTTGCTGTCGAGATTGGCGCTGCCTTCGTCGAAGCGGAAATTCACCGACAGCCGTTGGGCGTGGCGGCTGAGTGCCTGATAACCCTCGGGCATCAAGGCATTCGGCGAGACGGCCATGGCTTGGACGGTCTGGGCGATAAAACCGTTGGCAGCGACAATCGCCTGGCCTTTGCTGCTTTGAGCGAACGTCACCAGCGCTTGCGCCCAAGGATTTTCTCCAGTGGGTGGCAAGTAAAAGAACAAGCGGCGCGACAACGGATAGTCTTCCGTGGCGATCAGGTTATTGAGCGGCAGCATGGCCTGGGATTGACCATCGACAATCGCCACCGCTTTGGCTGATCGCACGGAGGGCAGGCCAATGAAACCGATACCTTGTGGGTCCGCACTGACCGCATCGGACAGCTGTTCACTGGATTCAAAGCGTTTCGCCGTACTGCTGAGTTTTTTCCCACGACTGCTCAGGAGCAATTCCTTGAAGGTGTCGTAGGTGCCCGACTGATCATCGCGGGCATATAGATGAATCGTCCCGCCGCTGCCGCCGAGTTCTTCCCAGGTTTTCACTTCGCCACTGAAAATCCGCGCCAGTTGCCCGGTGTCCAGTTGATTCAACGGGTTTTGCGGATGAAGGATAATCGCCAGGCCATCGATGGCGATGACTTGCTCGGCGCCGGGACTTTTCAGGTCGCCGAAAGATTCGAGGCTCAGCCATTCACTGTCCTTGATCGGCCGCGAAGAGGCCGCAAGGTCGGCGCTGCCGTTTTTCAGTGCAGCAAAACCGGTGCTGGAACCATGGGCCGCCAGTTCGACTTCGACCCGGTGCCCTTGAATGGTTTCACCGACGATGCGCAATTCATTGGCATTGTCCGGCGTTTCGCGGTGAATCTTGAGCAAGCCCTGTTCGCGCAGCAGCCCTTCGACCAACGCCGGCCCCAATGCCGCACCAATGGTGTTGGAACCCTGGATGCGCAACACCGGGCCATGGTCGGGGACCGGCAACGCGCCGGCCATGGCCGTGTGCGGCAAGCCGATGCACAGCATCAACAGGAACAATACGCGCAGCGTCATGCCGGCACCTTATATAGCCGAAGGAGGTGCCGGGAGATTAAGTCAGAAAGGTTTCTGAAATATGACGCTTTCCAGTGTGGGAGCGGGCTTTGCCTGGATTTCAGGGATCAGCTCAGCTCAAGCCAGATCGGCGCATGGTCCGAAGGTTTTTCCATGCCGCGCAGTTCGTAGTCGACGCCCGCGGCCTTGACCCGTGGCAACAGGCCATGGGACGCGAGGATCACGTCGATACGCAGGCCACGCTTGGGTTCGTCTTCAAAACCGCGGCTGCGGTAGTCGAACCAGCTGAAGACATCCGCCACATCCGGGTTCAGGTGACGGAAGCTATCGGTCAGGCCCCAGTTTTTCAGGCGGGCCATCCACTCACGCTCTTCTGGCAGAAAGCTGCATTTTCCGGTTTTCAGCCAACGCTTCATGTTGTCCGGGCCAATGCCGATGTCGCAGTCTTCCGGAGAAATGTTCACGTCCCCCATGACCACCAGCGGCTGCTCATTCTTGAACTGGTTTTCCAGCAGTAGCTGCAAATCGCTGTAGAAACGTTGCTTGGCCGGAAACTTGGTCGGGTGGTCGCGGCTTTCTCCCTGCGGGAAATAGCCGTTCATGATCGTCACCGGCACGCCATTGGCATCGGCGAAGGTGCCCCAGATAAAACGCCGTTGCGCGTCTTCTTCGTCGGTGGCGAAACCTTTATGCAGGGCCAGCGGCTCCTGGCGCGAGAGCAGGGCGACACCGTAATGACCCTTTTGGCCGTGGAAATACACGTGATAGCCCAGGGCTTTGACTTCTTCAAGCGGGAACTGGTCGTCGTGGACCTTGGTTTCCTGCAGCCCGATCACATCCGGCTGATGCTTTTCGATCAGCGCCGCCAGCTGATGGGGACGGGCGCGCAGCCCGTTGATGTTGAAGGAGACAATCTTCATGGTCGGCAGTCCTGGCAAAAGGGCGATGCTAGCTGACCTGTAGGAATCGGGCCAGAGGCAGGGAAGGGGATTTACCGTGTTCTGACAGATCTGTGTCAGTAGGTCTGGCCTCATCGCGGGCAAGCCCGCTCCCACAGGTTTCGTGGCTGACGCAAATTTTGTGGGCGACAAAACCCACTGTGGGAGCGGGCTCGCCCGCGATGGGGCCGGTACAGTTCCCACAATGAACGAGTCTGGTCTATACCTGTGGGGGAACTGTGTCGTCGCCCAAAGGCTCGTACCTATAAGAGCGCAGCCATCCGAGCTGTGCCGGGGAGAACAACCGTCATGCCCGAAACCGCCACCGCCATCGCCGATATCCACATGCTCGACAGCGGCTATTCCCGCGAAGCGCGATCCCTGTTGTATCAGGCTTACCGGCACGAGCCGACCTTTGGCTACCTGTTCGAGGCCGAGCGCCCCGGTTATGAACAGCGGGTTCGTGCGACCGTGCGCGAACTGGTCAAGCAACACTTTCTGCAGGATTTGCCGGCCATCGGCCTGCTGGTCAATGACCGCTTGATCGGTATCGCCCTGATCGCACCGCCCCAGCGACGGCTGGGCATCACCGAGAGTTGGGCCTGGCGCTTGCGCATGGTGCTCAGCACCGGATTCCGTTGCACCCGGCGCTACCTCGAATATCAC
Source organism: Pseudomonas sp. Sample_16 (assembly GCF_004307665.1). Lineage (NCBI taxonomy): Bacteria > Pseudomonadati > Pseudomonadota > Gammaproteobacteria > Pseudomonadales > Pseudomonadaceae > Pseudomonas > Pseudomonas sp. Sample_16. The sequence goes on along the minus strand of NZ_RCOB01000207.1, from coordinate 5,997 downwards.
GATGCCGTGGCAGCGTGTTCGCCGTCCGATTCGGTTCACGTCTTGCCGTTGCTGGGGATTCATCCGCAATTCCAGGGCAAACACTTCGGTGAGCAATTGCTGCAAGCGGTGCACAACTGGTGCGCGGTGGATGAAAACTCCCAGGGTGTGATCCTCGACACCGGCAACCCGCGTTATCTGGAGTTCTACAAGCGTCAGGGTTATGAGGAAATTGGCGAGGTGGCCGTTGGGCCGATTCGCGAACATGTGTTTTTTCACGCCAACCCACAGGTGGTGCAGAGCGCAACCGCGTAAGGTCGAACTTTGCGCGACCTCCAGGCTCTATCACGCTCCCAAGCTCGTGATAGCATCCGCGCCTATGAAGTTTCCAGGAAGAATTACCAGTGGCGTGCTGATGCTGATCACCAGCTGCGCGGCGCTGGCGCAAAGTGAATTGGATGTGCGGATCAAACCGTCCAACGATGAACTCAAAGCCAATATAGAGGGCTATATCGGCAGCCTCGGCGATCGTGACGAAGAAGCCTTGCTGCGCTTCAGTCGCGGCGCCGAGGAGCAGGCGCGCAAGGCTGCCCAGGCTTTGGGTTATTACCAGCCGCAGATCGACAGCGACGTGAAGGGCGGCGACAAACCGCGCCTGATACTCAACATCGACCCCGGCGAGCCGGTGCATTTGCGTAATGTGACCATCCGCATCGACGGCCCGGCGGCCTCGCTGAAATCCTTTCGCGTTCCGCAAAACCATGCGCTGCAAACCGGCGCCGTGCTCAATCATGGTCAGTACGACAACGCCAAGCGACTGATCCAGAATCAGGCTTCGCGGTACGGCTTTTTCAGCGGCCATTTCACCCGTTCGAAACTGTCGGTCGACCCGCGTGCCGGCGTGGCCGATATCGAATTGATCTATGACAGCGGCCCGCGCTACTCGCTGGGCAAGGTCAAGTTTGAAGGCGACACGCCGTTCGATGAAGATCTGCTGCAACGCATGGTGCCGTTCAAGGCCGGAACGCCCTACGATTCCGAACTGATCGCCGAGCTTAACCAGGCACTGCAATCGAGCGGCTATTTCGAGGGCGTGCGGGTCGATGCGGCGCCGACAGCGTCCAGGAATGAAGTGATTCCAGTGGACGTCAAACTGGAAACCCGCAAGCCACGCACCATGGGCCTGGGCCTGGGTTATTCCACGGACGTTGGTCCGCGAGTGAAGGCCAACTGGACCCGGCACTGGGTCAACCCACAAGGCCACAGCTACGGTTGGGAAGCAGAAGTTTCGGCGCCTCGGCAAAACGTCGGCTTGTTCTACGACATTCCGCTGGACCCGCCGCTGACCGACAAACTGCGTTTCGCCGGTGGTTACCAGAGCGAAGAAATCGCCGACAAGGACAGCCTCAGCAAGTTGCTGACCGTCGGCCCGGAATGGCACAGCAAGCTGCCCAGTGGTTGGCAACGAGTGGTTTCGCTCAAGTGGCAGCGCGAGGAATACCGGCTCGGTGACGACTCCGGCCTCAGTACCCTGTTGATGCCGGGCGTCAGCTATTCGTACCTCAAAAGCGACAACCGCATCGACCCGCACAACGGCTATCGCCTGCAATTCGAAAGCAAAGTGGCCAAGGAAGGCCTGGGCTCGGACAACAACTTGCTGTACGGCACCGCACTGGTCAAAGGCCTGACCACCGTCTTCGACAAGCACCGCTTGCTCGGTCGGGTGCAAGTCGGTGGCAGCGCCACCAATGGCTATAAGTCGATACCGCCGTCGCTGCGCTTTTTCGCCGGTGGCGACCAGAGTGTGCGGGGTTACGACTACCAGAGCCTGTCCCCGGAAAACAATGAAGGCGACCGCATCGGCGGCCGTTACATGGTCGCCGCCAGCGCCGAGTACCAATATTCCGTCGCTGAAAAATGGCGGGTCGCAACCTTCGTCGATCAGGGTAACTCCTTCAATACACTCGAACTGCCAAACCTCAAGACCGGGGTCGGTATCGGTGTGCGCTGGGTGTCTCCGGTGGGGCCGATTCGCCTCGACCTGGCCCATGCGCTGGACGACGATGGCGGTATCCGATTGCACTTCTCCATGGGGCCTGAGCTGTGAAGCGTGTGTATGTGAAGCGTGGCTTGAAAGTCACGCTGCTGGCCGTTCTGGCGCTGCTCATGTTGCTGGTTTTGACCCTGGGCACAGTGCTGGGTACGGCGACGGGCAGCCGCTGGGCGCTCGGTTTTGTGCCGGGGTTGACCCTGGATAATTTCCACGGGCGCCTGGGCGGACAGTGGAGCGCCGATCGTGTGTCATGGCAGCAAGACACCAGCCGGGTTGAACTGAGTAAAGTCATCTTCGCCTGGTCGCCGCTGTGCCTGACCCGCATGACCTTGTGCATCGATCAACTGCAGGCTGATCAGGTGAGCCTGCAGTTCCCGCCGGGTGAGCAAGAGCAGGGCAGCGGGCCGATCAGCCTTCCGGATCTGAAACTGCCGGTGGCGCTCGAACTGGGAGATATCCAAGTCGGCAGCCTGCTGTTCAACGGCAGTGAGCAACTCAAGGGGTTGCAGCTCGCGGCGCACTGGACCGAAAAGGGCATGCAGATCGACTCGGTGAAAGTGCAGCGTGACGATCTGAGCCTGAACCTCTCGGGGCATCTGCAGCCCGGTGGAAACTGGCCGCTCAACGCCGAAGGCCAGTTGACCCTGTCGACCCCGGCGCCCTGGACATTGGCGTTGAAGATTGATGGCGACCTGCTGAAAACCCTGAACCTGAAAGCCGACAGCAGCGGCTATCTCAACGGGCAGCTGTCCGGCGAGCTGCAACCTCTGGTGGAAAACCTGCCGGCCAAGGTGCGCATCACCGCCGATGGCTTCAAACCGAGTGCCGATCTGCCGGACACCTTACAGCTCAACCAACTGGAACTCACCGGCGCGGGTGACCTGAAAAACGGCTATGCGTTGATTGGCCACGCGACGCTGCCCGCCGAACAGGGCCCGGTCGCGCTGGCGCTGCAGGGCAAGGTCGACGCCAACGGCGCGCAGATCGCTGCACTGGACCTGACGGCCAGCGACAAGCAAAGCCTCAAGCTCACAGGGCAACTGGACTGGAGCAAAGGCCTGAGTGCCGAGGCCAGAATCGACTGGCTGGATTTCCCCTGGCACCGCCTCTACCCGCTGATCGACGAGCCGCAAGTAACCCTGCGCAGCTTCAACGGTGAAGTCTCCTATACCGATGGCAAGTATCTCGGCCACTTCAAGGCGGCGCTCGACGGTCCGGCCGGTGCGTTCAGCCTGACCAGTCCGTTCGCGGGCGACCTGACGAAAATTTATCTGCAGCAACTGCAACTCACCGCCGGGCAGGGCAAGGCCGAAGGGCACCTGAACCTGCAATTTGCCGATGGCATCGCTTGGGACACTGCGCTGGACCTGTCGGCGATCAACCCGGCGTACTGGGTCGCGGAGTTGCCGGGAACATTGGCCGGGCCGCTGCGCAGCAAAGGCGAGATGAAAGATGAAAAGCTCAGCCTCAGCGCTGACCTCGATCTGAAAGGCAAATTGCGCGGCCAACCGGCGGTGCTGCAAGCCAAGGCTGACGGCGCCGGCGAGCAATGGAACCTCAACGCCCTGCAGATTCGCCTCGGCGACAACAGCATCAATGGCAAAGGCAGTCTGCAACAGAAGCTCAGTGGCCAGATCGATATCAAGCTGCTGCGCTTGGCCCAGTTGTGGCCGCAATTGCGCGGGCAGCTCAATGGCCGGGTCGATGTCGCCGGCACGCTCAAGGCGCCGCAGGGCAAGCTCGGATTACAGGGCTCGCAACTGGCTTTCGAGGACAACCGCCTGCAAAGCCTGAATCTCGATGCAACCCTAGACAGCGCCCAGCGGGCGAAAATCGACCTCAAGGGCAGCGGCATCCAGGCGGGCGATACGTCGCTGGGCACCCTGGTTGCCAGCGGTCAGGGCGATATCAGGAACCAGAAACTGAGCCTCGACTTGCAGGGGCCGAAACTGAAGCTGGCCCTCGGCCTCGACGGTGCGCTGGACAAAGGCAACTGGCGCGGACGCCTGGCCAGTGGCGATATCCAGGCCGGTGGTCAGGACTGGAAGCTGCAAGGTCCGGCGAAACTGGAGCGCCTGGCGGACGGCAAAATCAACTTCGGCGCTCATTGCTGGGCGTCCGGCCCGGCCAGCCTGTGCGGCGAAGACCAGCGTCTGATGCCTGAACCGAAGCTGCGTTATCACCTCAAGCAGTTTCCAATCGAAAGTCTCGCGCAATGGCTGCCCAAAGACTTTGCCTGGCAAGGGCGGCTTAACGCTGACGTGCAACTGGACCTGCCCGCCAGCGGCCCGAATGGCGTGATCAGCATCGATGCCAGTGGCGGCAACCTGCGTGTGCGCGAGAAAGACCAATGGCTGGACTTCCCTTACCAGACCCTCAAGCTCACCAGCAAACTCACACCCAAACGCATCGACACCGACCTCAATTTCGTCGGCGGCAAGCTCGGTGAATTGATGGTGCAGGCTCAGATCAATCCGTTGCCGAAGAACAAGCCGCTGACCGGTTCGTTCCGCTTGAGTGGCCTGGACTTGTCGGTGGCGCGTCCCTTCGTGCCGATGGTCGAGAAACTGACCGGGCGCCTCAATGGCAGCGGCACGATTTCCGGGGGGCTGCTGACACCGCTGGTCAATGGCAGCCTGTTGCTCAGCGACGGCGAGGTGTCCGGCCCCGAGTTGCCGCTGGAAATTCAAGCCTTGCGGTTGCAGGCGGTGATCGCCGGTGAAACCGTTCAGCTCGACGGCGGCTGGAAAAGTGGCAAGACCGGGCAGGGCAGTCTGAACGGCAACATCGCCTGGGGGCAGGCGCTGGAAGTGGATCTGGCGCTCAAGGGTTCGCGATTGCCGGTCAGCATCGAACCTTACGCCAAGGTCGAAGTGGCGCCGGATCTGACCATCTCGATGAAGGGGGACGAACTGGCCATCGCCGGTAAAGTGCAGGTGCCCAAGGGCGACATCACCATTCGCGAATTGCCGCCGTCGACGGTCAAGGTTTCCGATGACACGGTGATCGTCGGTCAACAGACGGAAGAGGGCAAACCGCCGCTGGCGATGAAAATGGACATTGATGTGGTGGTCGGTGAAGAAAAACTCAGTTTTTCCGGGTTCGGCCTGACCGCGAATGTTCAGGGGCACGTGCACATCGGCGACAACATGGACACCCGTGGCGAGCTATGGCTCAACGACGGCCGCTACCGCGCCTACGGCCAGCGCCTGTCGGTGCGTCGGGCGCGGCTGTTGTTTGCCGGTCCGATCGACCAGCCGTATCTGGACGTCGAAGCGATTCGCCAGACTGACGACGTAATCGCCGGCATCCGCTTGAGCGGCAGCGCTGAACAGCCGACCACACAGATTTTTTCCGAGCCGGCCATGAGCCAGGAGCAGGCGCTTTCCTATCTGGTGCTGGGGCGTCCGCTGAGTACCAACGGTGAAGACAACAACATGCTTGCCCAGGCGGCGCTTGGTCTGGGTCTGATGGGCAGTTCGGGGGTCACTGGCAGTCTGGCGAAGAATCTGGGAATCGAGGATTTCCAGCTCGATACTCAGGGCAGCGGTAACGCCACCAGCGTTGTGGCCAGCGGGAATCTTTCGGAGAAGCTCAGTTTGCGCTATGGGGTTGGGGTGTTTGAGCCGGCTAATACCATTGCCTTGCGTTACAAGCTGAGCAAGAAGGTTTATCTGGAAGCGGCGGGTGGGGTGGCGAGTTCGCTGGATATCTTTTATAAGCGGGATTTTTAGACTAGGCGGCCTAGTAGCCGACCTGGTTCTTGGTTGGTTGAGTACATATCCGTTTCTTCGGTAACGGCTGCTGGCGGTTTCGCCCTTACGGCGAGTCCCTTTTTCAAACGCCAAAAAGGAACCAAAAGGCTCGCCCCTTACGTTCGGCCCCTCGCTAGGGCTCGGGGTACCTTCGTTCCGGCATTCATCCGGGGGCATCGCCTCCGGTCTGCTTCGCGACGACCTCCTCTC
>NZ_RCOB01000184.1:0-1561 GCF_004307665.1 Pseudomonas sp. Sample_16 | reverse complement strand
GTCCTTGAGCGTAACCTCTCTCTTTGGACTCAGGGTCAACATACAAGGAGCGAGCAGGCTCGCTCCTACAGAAAAGCCGTTGGCAGACTGACCTTGGTATAAAGTACCGGACCGTCAACCAAGGCGTGACAATGAACCCGTTCGAAGACATGCGTATTTTTTGCCAGGTCATGGATTCTGGCAGTTTCACCGCGGCGGCCGATCAGTTGGGCCTGTCCAAGCAATTCGTCAGCCGCCGTTTGATGCAGCTCGAAGAACGCCTTGGCGTGCGTCTGCTCAATCGCTCGACCCGGCGCCTGGACGTCACACCTCTGGGCCAGAGCTACTACGAATCTGCCCTTCGCCTGCTCGCCGAAGTCGAGCAAGTGGAGCAGGGCATTGCCGGGCAAACCACCGAGCCGCGCGGCACTGTCCGCGTGAGCGCTCCGCTGTCGTTTGCCTTGGCGCATCTGGGCTGGCTGCTGCCGGAGTTTTTACAGCGCTATCGTGACGTTACCGTAGAAATGGATTTAAGCGACCGGCCGGTTGATCTGCTCGGTGAAGGCTACGACCTGGCATTGCGCATCGGTACGCTGGAAGATTCGACGCTCATTGCCCGACGCATCGCTTCGATCGAGCGGGTGTATTGCGCCAGTCCGGCCTATTTGGCCGAGCGCGGCACACCGGTCAAACCTGAAGATTTGCTCAACCATGATTGCCTGCCCTATGGCCACGGCCGACAGGTGCAATGGCGATTCAACGGACAGGGCAGGCCACTGGCCGTCAATGTCACCGGGCGGATGCGGGTCAATAACGGAGAGTTGCTCAGGGACGCGGCGATTGCCGGGATGGGGATTACCTATTTGCCTGCATTCATCGTCGGTTCGGCGCTGCAGGATGGCAGGCTGGTGCCGGTGCTCGATGAGTTTCGACCGCAGCCACTGACGTTATCGGCGGTGTATCCACAGCATCGCCAGGCGTCGCGGCCGGTGCAGGCGTTGATCGGGTTTCTGCGCGAGCGGCTGGATACTGAAGATTCACACGATCCCCTGTAGGAGCAAAGCTTGCTCGCGATAACGATGTGTCAATCAACATCACCGTTGAGTGGACCACCGCCATCGCGAGCAAGCTTTGCTCCTACACGGTTCAGTGCAAGTCAGTTCATGCGTTTGTCATCTCCGGGCTCACCGGCCGCATGCAGGCCGCGATCATCGCCCACTTCCCCGGCCCGACGAATACCGTGGTTATCGCCGATCTCGCCTGAACGATGAACGCCATTGTCATCACCCGAGCGATGCACGCCGTTGTCGTCACCTGAGCGGTGTACACCATTGTCATCACCAGAACGGTGAACGCCATTGTCATCGCCCGAACGATGGACGCCGTGATCGTCACCTGGTTCGGAATGGGTGCCGCTGCGCCCTGAGTTCGAAGCCGTGCTGCCGGAGTGTCCCGAGCCGTGGCTACCGCTGTGACCGCTACCGGCGCTGTCTCCACCATGACCACTGCCGCTTGAGCCGCCGCTGTGACCGCCGCCACCACTGCCACCGTGGCCGCCACCGTTACCCCCCCCTCCATGTCC
>NZ_RCOB01000044.1:0-28167 GCF_004307665.1 Pseudomonas sp. Sample_16 | reverse complement strand
GGTGACCGAAGTCTTCAACTCCAGCCAGATCCCCGGGGAAATCATGGACATGATGGTGGTCAACAGCGCCACCCTCAAAGACAACCCGGCCTTGGGCAAAGCCCTGACCGGCGCCTGGTTCGAAGTGGTCGAGCTGATGAACGCGAAAAACGCCGCCGGCAAGGCTGCCCTTGAGCACATGGCCAAGGCTTCGGGCACCGACCTTGCGGGTTTCCAGGCGCAACTGGACACCACCAAATTGTTCGCCACCCCGCAAGAAGCCCTGGCCTTCAGCACCAGCAAGCAACTGCCGGAAACCATGCGCAAGGTCGCCGAGTTCTCCTTCCAGCACGGCTTGCTGGGTGAAGGCGCCAAGGACACCAGCGCGGTCGGCATGGCCTTCGCCAATGGCGTGACCAGCGGCGACAAGGGCAACCTCAAGCTGCGTTTCGACCCCAGCTACGTGCAGATGGCCGCCGACGCCAAGTTGTAAAAAGAGGACTTGGCCATGCGCCTGATCAATCGTCACCCGGATCGCCCGAGTCGCCTGTTGCTGGTGATCCTGCCATTCGCCCTGGTGCTGTTCGCCTACTTCATGGGGTCGGCCGAGCGACTGGCGGACAACCCCAATGACAAGCTGCTGCCCAGCGCCGTGCAAATGACCGACGCGGTAAAACGCCTGGCCTTCGCCGCTGACAGCCGCACCGGCGACTACCTGCTGTGGCAAGACACCGCCTCCAGCCTGCGACGACTGGCCATCGGCCTTGGCATCAGCGCCGTGGCCGCGCTGTGCCTGGGCATCGCGGCGGGCACCCTGCCGCTGTTCGGGGCGCCGTTGTCGCCATTGCTGACGGTGTTGTCGATGGTGCCACCGCTGGCGATCCTGCCGATCCTGTTCATCGTTTTCGGCTTGGGCGAGTTGTCGAAAGTGATGCTGATCGTGATCGGCATCACCCCGGCACTGGCCCGGGACCTGGAACAACGCGCCCGGGAAATCCCCGTGGAACTGCTGATCAAGGCCCAGACCCTCGGCGCTTCAACCTGGACCTTGATGCTGCGAGTGGTACTGCCGCAATTGCTGCCACGGCTGCTGATCTCGTTGCGCTTGATGCTCGGTTCGGCGTGGCTGTTCCTGATTGCGGCCGAAGCCATCGCTTCCACCGACGGTCTGGGCTACCGGATTTTCCTGGTGCGCCGCTACCTGGCAATGGACGTGATCCTGCCCTACGTGGTGTGGATCACCCTGCTCGCCTGGCTGATGGACTGGGCTCTGAAACGCCTGACCCAACGCGCTTTCCCCTGGTACGAAGGAGCGCGCGCATGAGCTTCATCACGGTTAAAAATGTCTGGCAGCAATACGCCGATCAGGTGGTGCTCGAAGGCCTGAACCTGAGCGTCAGTGAGGGTGAGTTCTGCACGTTGGTCGGCGCGTCCGGTTGCGGTAAATCGACGTTCCTGCGCTTGCTGCTCGGCCAGGAAAAAGCCAGTCGCGGCGAAATCCTGCTGGATGGCCAGGCCTTGGCCGGTGAGCCGGATGTCAGCCGTGGCGTGGTGTTCCAGCGCTACTCGGTGTTCCCACACTTGAGCGTGCTGGACAACGTCGCTCTCGGCCTCGAACTGCCCCGCTCGCCCTTGCTGGGGCGTTTGTTCGGCAGCGCCAAAAAGGCTGCCCGCGAGCAAGCCGCCGTGCTGTTGCACAAAGTTGGTCTCGGGCACTCGCTGGACAAGTACCCGGCGCAGCTCTCCGGTGGCATGCAGCAACGCCTGGCCATCGCCCAAGCGCTGATCATGAAGCCCCGGGTGTTGCTGCTCGACGAACCCTTCGGCGCACTCGATCCGGGCATCCGCAAAGACATGCACGCCTTGCTGCTGGAGCTGTGGCGGGAAACGCAACTGACCGTGTTCATGGTCACCCACGACCTGAGCGAAGGCTTCAGCCTCGGCACCCGCTTGCTGGTCTTCGACAAGGTCCGCCTCGATCCGCATGCCCCAGGCGCTTATGGCGCCCGCATCACCTACGACATCCCTTTGAACACTGACCGCCGCACCACCCGTGCCGCCGTCGATGCCTTGCCGATGCAACTGGCAAGCGCGCTTCGAACCGCTTGAGAGGACTTCCGCATGACTGATTCGACCCAACTGTTCCCGCCCTTCGCCGAAGAAATGCTCCCCGGTGGCGGCCATCGCTCCTTCGTCCTGAAGCGTGGCCAACTGCTGCGCCTGACCGACCTTCGCGGCGGCGCCAACGTCAGCCTGACGCTGCTCAACGCCAACGAAAAAACCGAGCGCCTGAATCTGCCCGACAGCCTCAAATGCCAGCACACCGCCAAGCTCACCGCCGGTCATTGCCTGTATTCGGACATGGGCCGCGTGCTGGCCGCCATCACCGCCGACACCTGCGGCTGGAGCGACAGTCTCGGCGGCGTTCTCTGTGCTGAAGAAGTCGCGGAAAAATACGGCGCCGGGCGCTACCAGGAACTGCGCAATGGCTTCTTCCGTAACGGCACCGACAACCTGTTGGTGGAACTGGGCAAATGGGGTCTGGGCCTGTCGGACTTGCTGATGACCCTCAACCTGTTCAGTCGCGTCAACGTCGATGACGGCGGGCGCTTCCACTTTGTCGAGGGCAATTCCAGGGCCGGCGATTACATCGAGTTGTACGCACCGATGGACACGCTGGTGGTGCTCACCGCGCTGCAACATCCGATGGACCCTTCGCCCGAGTACGCACCGAAACCACTGAAGCTCAGCTGGATGAACGCCGATCCCAGCGTCGCCGAACACTGCCGCACCTCGCGCCCGGAAAACGAGCGCGGCTTCATCAACACCGACCGTTTGTTTGCCTGAGGATCGCTGCCATGTCACTCGCTCTCATCAACACTGAAAAGCAGCCGGAAAACGCGATCTACCGCGCCACCATCCCCGCCGGTGAACCCTGGCTGATGGAGGTCAAGGCCGGCCAGACCTTGCGCATTCTCGACCTCGAAGGCAACCAGGCGGTCGATACTCTGTTCTACAGCGTTGCCAACCCCAGGGAACGCTACGACGTACAGCGCACCCTGCGCCGGCAGAACAGCGTGTACCTGAGTACCGGCAGCGTGCTGTATTCCAACCTCGGCAAGCCGATGCTGACCATCGTCGCCGACACCTGCGGGCGTCATGACACCCTCGGCGGCGCGTGTGCACAAGAGAGCAACACCGTGCGTTACGCCCTGGAAAAACGCTACATGCACAGCTGCCGCGACAACTACCTGCGCGCCTGCGTCCACGACGGACGACTGGGCAAGGGCGACATCGGGCCGAACATCAATTTCTTCATGAATGTACCGGTCACCGCCGACGGCGGGCTGACCTTCGAAGACGGGATTTCCGCACCAGGCAAATACGTCGATCTGCGTGCCGAGATGGACGTGATCGTGCTGATCTCCAACTGCCCGCAACTGAACAACCCGTGCAACGCCTACAACCCGACCCCTGCGGAGCTGCTGGTATGGAACTGAAATTTTCGCGGTTGCGCCGTTGGTTGTTTGCCCTGTGCCAGGCCCGTTCCGGGCAGTGCCTGAAATCTCCAGACCACCGCTAACCCTGTGGGAGCGGGCTTGCCCGCGATGAGGCCAACACATTGCACATTGATGGCGACTGACCCATCGCTATCGCTGGCAAGCCAGCTCCCACAGGAGTCGGTGGTGGTCTGAAGAGAATTGATTCTGCCGCTGGGGACGACCTCGGCGCTTATCGAAAAACTGCGGGACGGCCCGCATCCCCTTCAGGGGTTATGCCATGTTCGAAAAAGTCCTGATCGCCAACCGTGGCGCCATTGCCTGCCGCATCCTGCGTACCCTGCGCGAACTGCACGTCCAGGGCGTTGCCGTTTACTCCGAAGCCGATGCAGCCAGCCTGCACATCCTGCAAGCCAATGAGGCCCACAGCCTCGGCGAAGGTGCCGCCGCCGGCACGTATCTGGCGGTCGACAAAATCCTCGCCATCGCCAAATCCACGGGCGCCACGGCGATCCATCCCGGCTATGGCTTTCTGTCGGAAAACGCTGCGTTCGCCGAAGCCTGCGCAGCCGCCGACATCGCCTTCATCGGCCCGACGCCAGAGCAACTGCGGGTGTTCGGCCTCAAGCACACCGCCCGTGCACTGGCCAGACAACACGGCGTGCCGATGCTCGAAGGCACCGAACTGCTCGACAGCCTCGACGCCGCCCTGCTCGCCGGTGAACAGGTCGGCTACCCGGTGATGCTCAAAAGCACCGCCGGCGGTGGCGGCATCGGCATGCGGGTGTGCCGCAGTGCAGCCGAGTTGAGCGAGTCCTTCGAAGCGGTCAAACGCCTGGGGCAGAACAATTTCAGCGATGCCGGTGTGTTCATCGAGAAGTACATCCAGCGTGCCCGCCACTTGGAAGTGCAAGTGTTCGGCGATGGTTGTGGTGAAGTGATCGCCCTCGGTGTACGTGACTGCTCGGTACAGCGGCGCAACCAGAAAGTCCTCGAAGAAACCCCGGCACCGAACCTGCCGGACGGCATGGCCGATGAACTCTGTGCCGCCGCGATCAAACTGGCCAAAGCAGTGAGTTACCGCAGCGCCGGCACCGTGGAATTCGTCTTCGACAGCGACGCCCAACGCTTCTATTTCCTGGAAGTGAATACTCGCTTGCAGGTAGAGCATGGCGTCACTGAACAGGTGTGGGGCGTCGATCTGGTGCGTTGGATGGTGCAACTGGCGGCCGGTGATTTACCGCCGTTGAGCGAGCTGATGCGCGGCTTGAAACCTGAGGGTCACGCGATCCAGGCGCGGCTGTATGCGGAAGATCCGGGACGGGATTTCCAGCCGAGCCCGGGCTTGCTCACTGCGGTGGATTTCCCTTCGGCCAACGGCATACAACTGCGCATCGACACGTGGGTCGAGGCCGGGTGCGAGATCCCGCCCTACTTTGACCCGATGATCGCCAAGGTCATCAGTTGGGCGCCGACTCGCGAAGAAGCCCGTGCCGATTTGCATCAAGCCCTCGGCGAAAGCCAACTGTATGGCGTGGAGACCAACCGCGATTATCTGCGGCAGATTCTGCTCGATACCCCCTTCGCCAGCGGCCAGCCATGGACCCGTTGCCTGGAAAGCCTGGTTTATCAGGCCAACACTTTCGAAGTCATCAGCGCCGGCACCCAGACCAGTGTCCAGGACTATCCCGGCCGCCTCGGCTACTGGGCTGTCGGCGTACCGCCGTCGGGGCCGATGGACAGTCGCGCATTGCGTCTGGGCAACCGTTTGCTGGGCAACGACGAAGGCGCGGCGGCACTGGAAATCACCATGAGCGGGCCGTTGCTGCGCTTCAACTGCGCAGCCGTGATCGCCGTGACCGGGGCTGTGATTCCATTGGCGTTGAACGGCGAAAGCGTACCGATGAACACGGCGTTGCTGATCCCCGCAGGGGCGACTTTAAGTCTCGGCACCATCACCGGCGCCGGTGCCCGCAGCTACCTGTGCCTGCGCGGCGGCCTGCAAGTGCCGGATTATCTGGGCAGCAAAAGCACCTTCACCCTCGGCCAGTTCGGCGGCCATGGCGGTCGTGCCCTGCGGGCCGGTGACGTGTTGCATGTTCCGGCACTGAGCGACCTCAGCGTCGGTCGCCAACTGACTGAGGAACTCGTCACCGCGTTGCCAGCCGTGCGACAGATCCGTGTGATCTACGGCCCCCACGGAGCCCCGGAATATTTCACCGAGAACTACATCGAGACCTTCTTCGCTACGCAGTGGGAAGTGCATTTCAATTCCAGCCGCACCGGCGTGCGCCTGATCGGGCCGAAGCCACAATGGGTGCGGGCCGACGGTGGCGAGGCGGGTCTGCACCCGTCGAACATTCACGACAATCCCTACGCCATCGGTGCGGTGGATTTCACCGGAGACATGCCGGTGATCCTCGGCCCGGATGGCCCGAGCCTCGGTGGGTTTGTTTGCCCGGTGACGGTGATCGAGGCCGATCTTTGGCAGTTGGGGCAATTGAAGGCTGGGGACAAGGTGCAGTTTCTACCCGTCGACCTCAAGACCGCCCGTCAATTGGCAACACAAAGCCTTTGTGGCGAGGGAGCAAGCTCGCTCGCCACAGGCCAAGTGCTCCCACAGGGTCTTGTGTCGCCAGTGGTGTTGGATCTTGGCCAGGACGATACCCGACTGGTCGCGCGTTTGTCGGGCGACACGCATTTGCTGCTTGAGATCGGCGCCCCCGAACTCGACCTCGTCCTGCGTTTCCGCGCCCACGCCTTGATGCAGGCGCTGGAAAGCCAAGACTTGCACGGTGTGATCGACCTGACACCCGGCATCCGTTCCCTGCAAATCCACTATCAACCCGAACAACTGCCGCTGTCCGACCTGCTCGGCATCGTCGCCGGTGAATGGGACGCGGTGTGCGCCGCCAAGGACCTGCAAGTGCCGTCGCGCATCGTCCATCTGCCGCTGTCCTGGGACGACCCGGCGTGCCAGTTGGCGATCGAGAAGTACATGACCACCGTGCGCAAGGACGCGCCGTGGTGCCCGAGCAATCTGGAGTTCATCCGCCGTATCAACGACCTGCCGAACCTCGATGAAGTGCAACGCACGGTGTTCGACGCCAGCTATCTGGTGATGGGCCTGGGCGACGTTTACCTCGGCGCACCGGTCGCCACCCCGCTCGATCCGCGCCATCGCCTGGTCACCACCAAGTACAACCCGGCCCGTACCTGGACCGCCGAGAACTCGGTGGGTATCGGCGGCGCCTACATGTGCGTTTACGGCATGGAAGGCCCCGGTGGTTATCAGTTCGTCGGGCGCACGTTGCAGATGTGGAACCGCTACCGCGAGGTCGCCGCGTTCGACAGCAAACCGTGGCTGCTGCGCTTCTTCGACCAGATCCGTTTCTACCCGGTCAGCGCCGATGAACTGCTGCGCATTCGCCGGGATTTCCCTCTCGGGCGCTTCGATCTGAACATCGAACACAGCCAGCTGAACCTGGCGGATTACCAGGCGTTTCTGGCACAGGAAGCCGAGACCATCAACGCTTTTCGCGACCAGCAACAAGCCGCCTTCAATGCCGAACGCGAGCGCTGGATCGCCAGCGGCCAGGCGCATTTCGACAGCGAGGAACTGGCCCCGCAAGTGATCGAAGACGCACCGCTGGGCGATGGCCAACTGAGCGTCGACAGCCACATCGCGGGCAACCTCTGGCAGGTTCAGGTGGAAACCGACAGCCGTGTCGCAGCCGGCGATGTGCTGGTGATTCTGGAGTCGATGAAGATGGAAATCCCCCTGCTCGCCCCGATGGCCGGCGTGGTGCGCGAGATCCGCGTGCAACCGGGTTCGGCGGTGCGCGCCGGACAGCGCGTCGTGGTGCTGGCACTCGACTGAACCCATTTTGAAAAGGACGCACACCATGAACATCAATCTGCAACTCGACGCCCTGCGCAACGCCTACCGCGACGGCAGCACCACACCTCGGCAATTGCTGCTGAGCCTGCGGGACAAAGCCGCAGCGCTGAACCCGGACTACCACCTGTTCATCCACTTGCTGAGTGTCGAAGAACTGGAACCCTATCTAGCCGCGCTCGACGGTCGAGAAATCGACAGCCTGCCGCTGTACGGCGTGCCGTTCGCGATCAAAGACAATATTGATCTGGCGGGCGTTCCGACCACGGCGGCTTGCCCGGCCTTTGCCTACGTACCGCAACGTTCGGCCACTATCGTCGAACAACTGCTGGCGCTGGGCGCGGTGCCGCTGGGCAAGACCAATCTCGATCAATTCGCTACCGGCCTCAACGGCAGTCGTTCGCCCTATGGCGCGTGCCCGAACAGCGTGTTGCCGGAATATCCGTCGGGCGGTTCCAGTGCCGGTTCTTCGTTGGCAGTAGCGCTCGGTGTCGCGAGTTTTGCCTTGGGCACCGACACCGCAGGCTCCGGACGCGTCCCGGCGGCGCTGAACAATCTGGTCGGGATGAAAGCCACCAAGGGCCTGATCTCCACCGCCGGGGTAGTGCCGGCCTGTCGTACGCTGGACTGCGTGACCACGTTTACCGCGACCGCCCGCGAAGCCAGTCAGTTGCTGGCATTGACCGCCCGACTCGACCCAAGGGATGAGTACAGCCGCAGCAACCCACTGTGGAATGACGGCTCGGCGTTTGGTGTCGTGCGTCCGTTCCGCTTTGGTGTGCCGCGGGCGCAAGACCTGGAGTTCTTCGGCTGCACCGAGGGGCCGGTGCTGTTCGCCGAGGCCATCGATCAGCTCAAGGCATTGGGCGGTGAAGCCGTTGAGCTCGACCTGTCGCCCTTCCTTGAAGCCGCGCGCCTGTTGTATGAAGGCCCCTGGGTGGCTGAGCGCTACAGCGTGGCCGGCGAGTTGATGGCGCAAAATCCCGAGGCCGTGTTGCCGGTGATCCGCGCCGTGCTGGCCAAGGCCCCGGCTGTCAGTGGCGTGCAAACCTTCCGCGCCCAATACCGTCTGCAAGCGTTGAAAGCCCTGTGCGACAAGGCGCTGGAAAATCTCGACTGCGTGATCACGCCAACCATCGGCCGCCCGGTCACACTGGCAGAACTCGCCGCCGAACCAGTCCAGCGTAATTCCGAATTGGGCTACTACACCAATTTCATGAACCTGTTGGACTACGCCGCTGTGGCCGTGCCCAGCGCTTTCATGGGCAACGGTTTGCCTTGGGGTGTGACACTGTTTGGTCGGGCGTTTACCGATCAATACCTGTTGAGCGTGGCCGCTGGTTTGCAGCGCCAGCAGGGTTTGTCTGCCCCTGCTCCGACATCTGTGGCGCGCAATGATCGTGCGCGGCTGGTGGTCTGCGGCGCACACCTGGACGGGCTGGCGCTGAACTGGCAGCTCAAGCAGCGCGGCGCTCGATGGGTGGAAACGACGACCAGCTCACCCGACTATCAACTCTACGCCCTGGCCGGTGGCCCGCCGTTTCGTCCGGGCATGGTTCGGGTGAAGGAAGGTGGCGTGGCCATCGCCGTCGAAGTGTGGGAATTGCCGAGCAGTGAACTTGGCTCATTCCTGATCGGGATTCCCGCACCGCTGGGATTGGGCAAGGTGCAGCTGGCAGACGGGCGTTGGGAGAGCGGGTTTATCTGCGAATCGTATGGACTGGAAGGGGCGGTGAATATCAGCCACCTGGGCGGCTGGCGTGCCTACCTGAAAACCCTCGCCTGACTGATCGTTCCCACGCTCTGCGTGGGAACGCTCCTGTGACGCTCCGCGACACCGGGGCGAAGGGACGCGGAGCGTCCCTGGCGGCGTTCCCACGCGGAGCGTGGGAACGATCAAACCCTCCAACTGTGTGGGAACGACCATTCGCGGCGTACATGGAGCAGTTATTTTCGGCGACAGCCCTTAGAATGTCTGCCATCGGATTACTGACAATGGAATTGCCATGCCGCTCCGCTCGCCGCTGTATTCTCAACGCTGGTTGATACTCACGCTGATCGGGTTGCTGGGCGCAGGTTTCCTGGCCACGTCATTCCTCAGTTACTACGCCTCGCGGGCATCAATCCGCGACAACATCGTCAACACCGAACTGCCGCTGACTTCCGATACGGTGTACTCGGAAATCCAGAAAGACCTTGTCAGACCGATCCTGATTTCCTCGATGATGTCCCGTGACACCTTCATGCGCGACTGGGTGGTCAACGGTGAAAAAGACACCGATCAAATGACCCGTTATCTCAACGAGGTCATGACCCACTACGGCGCCTACACCGCGTTTTTCGTCTCCAACACCAGCCTGACTTACTACCACGCCAAAGGAGTGCTCAAGCAGGTCAAGGCCACCGAACCGCGAGATGCCTGGTATTTTCGGGTGCGTGACATGAAGGATCCCTACGAGATCAACGTCGACCCGGACCTCGCCAACAAGGACAACCTGACCGTCTTCATCAACTACAAAGTCTACGACTACAACAACCGTTTCATCGGTGCCGCCGGTGTCGGGCTCACGGTCGATGCAGTGATAAAACTGATCGACAAGTACCAACAGCATTATCAGCGCAGTGTGTACTTCGTCGACACCTTTGGGCGGCTGGTACTCACCGGTGCCGAAGGGGGTCCGCAAGGCGCCCAGGCCGGGCAGCCTCTGGGCGAACTTGAAAGCATGAAAAACCTGGTCAGCCAGTTGCCCAAGCCCCACAGCGGCAGCTACGAATATTCCGGCCAGGGCCAGGGCCATTTCCTCAACGTGCGGTTCATCCCGGAGCTGAACTGGTATCTGTTCGTCGACAAACTCGAAGACGGTGACCTCAGTGACATCCGTCGCTCGCTGTACCTCAACCTGCTGATTTGCCTGGTGGTCACCCTGAGCGTGCTGACCCTGCTCAACCGGGTGATCAAGCGCTATCAGAGCCGAATCCAGGCCCAGGCCACCCTCGACAGCCTGACCGAATTGCCCAACCGCCGAGGCTTCGATCTGCTGGCCGCACAAGCGATGCACGAAGCTCAGCGCGAACCGAAGCCGCTGACGACGTTGCTGCTGGATCTGGACCACTTCAAGGCACTGAACGACACCTACGGCCACCTTGCCGGCGATCAGGTGCTGATCGGCTTTGCGCGGGATCTGGAAAGCTGTCTGCGGCATTCCGACATTGTCTGCCGCTGGGGCGGTGAAGAATTCATCGTGATGCTCAAGGACACCGACGCTGAGACGGGTCTGAAAATCGCCGAGAAAATTCGCCGGCACGTGGAACAGCAACGTTATGCCTACAACGGCAACGTGCTGCATCTGACAGTCAGCATCGGCCTGACTACCCTGCAAGCCAACGACACCTTGCACACCCTGCTGTCGCGGGCCGATCATGCGATGTATCGGGCCAAACAAAGTGGCCGCAATCGAACCTGCGTGGAAAAGCCTCACTCCCGTTATGAACCAGCCTGATCTGTGCCCCGCTTGCGGCGCCCCCAACGACTGCACCCTGGCCGATCCGCGAACTGCCGATCGGGCGTGTTGGTGTTATGGCGTCAGTATCGACCCGGCGGTGCTCCAGGCACTGCCGGCCGAACTGCGCAACGCTTCATGCCTGTGCCCGCGCTGCGCTGAGGTCGAGGCGCAGTTGCAGTTGCAAGCAGCGGCTCGACCGATCGAGTAAGATGCGCGGCCCTTTTATCGCCGATATTCAACCATGCGCGTCGACCGTTTCCTCAGCAACCTGTCGTGCTTCAACCGTAAGCAAGTGCGCCTGTTGCTGGTGGAAAAACGCGTGCGGGTCGACGGAAAAGTCGTCAGCGATCCACACAGTGAGGTCCGTGAATTCAGCCGCGTTGAAGTCGACAATGACGTACTGCAAGCCGGTAAACCGTTGCGTCACTTCATGCTGCACAAGCCTGTCGGTTGCGTCAGCGCCACCCGCGACTCGCAACACCCGACCGTTCTCGACCTGATCCACGAGCCGGACAAAGACGAGCTGCACATTGCCGGGCGCCTGGACTTCAACACCACCGGCCTGATGCTGATCACCAACGACGGCAGCTGGTCACGACGCCTGACCCAACCGCAGACCAAACTGCCGAAGGTCTATTTCGTTGAAACCGAACAGGACATCGGCCCCGAATACGCAATCAAATTCCACGAAGGCCTGTACTTCGCCTTCGAAAACCTCACCACCCAACCCGCCGAACTGGAGCTGCTCGCACCAAAGTGCGCACGCTTGAGCATCGTCGAAGGCCGCTATCACCAGGTCAAGCGTATGTTCGGCCACTTCAACAACAAAGTGCTGCGCCTGCACCGCGAACGCATGGGCCCGCTGGCACTCGACACCTCGCTAAAACCGGGCGAATACCGCGCTTTAAGCGCCGAAGAGATCCAATCGATCTAAGCAGCCTACCGCTCAGCAGAAGTTGTCGAACAATTTACCAGCGGCACTTGCGCAAAGATGTGACCCCTGCTTGAATCAGGACGTCGGCCCGAATTGTGACCGACGAGTCACAACATACTTCTAAGAAACTTTTTGCCGGTAGGGACCCTTGGGTTCCGGCCTCACCCGGCAGACTGCCCGCCAATAACAATACCCGTCGACCGGACTGCACTGGATCGACATGGGCCTCCAAATTCCAAGGCATATGCCTACCTGTCACAAAGCTCGTGCAATCTCTTTTGCGCGCATACCCGCTTGCCAGGAGTCTTATGACATGAGGCCAGAAATCGCTGTGCTGGATATACAGGGTCAGTATCGGGTTTACACGGAGTTCTATCGCGCAGACGCCGCAGAGAAGACCATTATCTTGGTCAACGGCTCGATGGCCACGACTGCGTCGTTTGCACAAACCGTGAAAAACCTCCATCCGCAATTCAATGTGGTCTGCTACGACCAGCCCTACGCGGGCAAATCAAAAGCCCACAACCTGCATGAGAAATTGCTGACCAAGGAAGTCGAAGGGCAGATCCTTCTGGAGCTGATCGACCACTTCGCCGCCGAACACGTGCTGTCGTTTTCCTGGGGTGGCGCCGCGACCCTCGTCGCCCTCGCCCAACGGCCACGGCGCATCGAAAAAGCCGTGATCAGCTCGTTCTCGCCGGAGATCAACGCGCACATGCTCGACTATCTCGAGCGCGGTGTGGACTACCTCGGCAGCCGTGATGGCGACCGGGTCGGCAACCTGGTCAACAGCACCATCGGCAAACACCTGCCGACGTTGTTCAAGCGTTTCAACTACCGGCACGTCAGCAGCCTGGCCGATCACGAATACGGGCAGATGCATTTCCACATCAGCGATCTGTTGCACAGCGACCGCCAGTGCTTTTTCAAAGCGGCAGAGAAAATCAATGTGCCGGTGCTGTTCATGAACGGCGAATGGGACGAATACACCGCCGCCGATGGCGCCCGGTTGTTCGCCAACCACGTGCAACACGCCACCTTCACCACCCTTGAGGCCACCGGCCACTTTCTCGACATGGAACACAAAGCTGCCTGCCGAGACAGCCGCAACGCACTGATTGGGTTCCTGAAGCCGGCGCAGCACGAAAGCCGACCGCGTTACCACTACGTCCAGGACCACCATGCATTGGCCATCTGAAACAGCGTCATCGCGAGCAAGCCCGGTTCCGCAGGAACGAGGCTTGCCCGCGAATGACCGTCTCAGGTCCTTGTAGTGTTTCACCTGCGCTAAAGCCGTATCGCGCAAAGAAAAACTTCATTTCCACACGCACATCTGGTACAAAGTCACCGCTCTGAGCGGGTGTCGTATAATGGCATTACTCCAGCTTCCCAAGCTGATAACGAGGGTTCGATTCCCTTCACCCGCTCCACATCGTCTTTCCATGGACGTCTATACAAGTCCACGGAACGCATGCAAGTCACTGAGCTGATATGGATTTTTTCCTAGCCTCGTTCCAGTGACATCTAGCGAAAACCACTGACTACCGGTCTTTTCTGGTACATAAAGTGGTACATCAATGCAGTTTTTTTCGCGTATCGCATTGTGGCTGGAGGAGCCATCCCCAAGGGATAACCATCGCATCCAACTCTAATTCTGAGGGTTGGAAATGCTCACCGATTTCAAAATCCGCCAAGCCAAATCCACTGGTAAAAACTTTTCGCTTGCCGATTGCGTGGGGTCTATCCCTGTTCGTCTCAAGCCGCCAGCGGCGGGTGGACACTCAGCCAAGGAGTTGAGCGCATATCAGCGTATTGAAGATAATCATGCTCGGTAAATGATCAGCCGGGAATTGGGCCATGAAAGGATACAAATCACCGCAACGTATCTCGGCAGGTAGTTCGGCGAAGCTGTTAGATTCGTCATCTCGAGGTCTCACCATCTCCAGTTCACTAACACTTAGACAGGGCCAGAGTGGCGGATTGAGCCATTGTGTTCACTGCCCTTCCTGGGTGTCGCATGCGATACCGGAGCACAAAAGGGAAATCACCAGTCACTCGAAAAGGGTTTTCATTGGTGCAGCAAGACAAAAGGCATGAGATGACGGGAGAAGAGCAGGCCATCTGGGATGACGCGATCAGGTTTGCCCGATTGAACAAGAAGGCTATTGGTAAACGACTCACGGATCAGAGCAAGTATCCGCCCGAAAAGGAGCCTGTTTCGGTTTTCATGGCAGGGTCGCCCGGTGCCGGCAAAACAGAAGCATCCTTAGCCCTGCTCAACCTTTTTTCCGATACGCCCATCTTACGAATTGATCCAGACGAGCTCAGAAGCGAATTTGAAGCGTATCGAGGTGGCAACGCCTGGCTTTTCCAAGGCGCCATTTCGATCCTAGTTGGAAAGCTGATTGACCTCGCCCTAGAGCGAAAGCAATCCTTCCTGCTGGACGGGACGTTTTCAAATATCGAGATCGCGAGGAAAAACGTGCGGCGGTGTTTGGGTAAGGGAAGATTTGTGCAAATTCTCTACGTCTATCAAGACCCTGGGCTTGCCTGGTCCTTTGTGAAGGCTCGAGAGGAGGCTGAAGGACGACGGATTCGACCGGAGCATTTCGTCGAGCAGTATTTCGCAGCACGTGACGTGGTAAACACCCTTAAGCTAGAGTTTGGCAAGGATCTTCATGTCGATCTGCTTGTGAAGCATATTGATAACACTGGACGCCTCTACAAGGCTGGCGTCGACAAGATCGACTACCATATCCCCGAGAAGCATTCGACATACGAACTGATGACCATGCTTGGGATAAACGACGGAGCAAACCCATGAAATTCGGATCCATAAAGGAGTCCACGAGTCCATTCGCAGACTTCATTCGGAATGCAAAATCAGAAGAGAAAAAGCGCGTTTACAGCGAAGTGTTGACCGAAGCCACTAAAAAGCAGAATGAAGTTATGCTGGCGGCGCGTGAAAAGCAGGCCTGATAACGATCTGATTTCAAAAAAAGCCCGGCCGAGTGTCGGGCTTTTTCATTTTGCCGACGACCCCATCTCGGTACTGCCGATTATCGTAATCCATTAGCTACTAGTCGCGAGCGGTAGCATTCGGCCGATTCTGTTGAAAAAATCGGATTTTCAAATGGCCTGAACTCAGGCACGACCACCACCGGAGAACCTACTCACCACAATGAGTGGTTTTTCGGCCCTTCGGTGACCTTTGCTGCTCTGTTATTGGGTTAATTTGAGGTTTTTTGCTGAGTGCAGGCGCACCTATCCCGTGGCGGGTGGCCTTTGAGATGTAAATTTAGCCAGCCGTCGCAGGTTCTGCACCGCAGCGGCCAGCGTGAATTCATCTGTCGCACCATTCATGCCACGTAGCCGCAGGCGATCCAGTTTCAGGATGCGCTTGAGGTGGGCAAACAACATTTCGACCTTCTTGCGTTCGTGGCGAGAGCGCTGCGATTCGCCGAGCCACATCACGAGCGGCTTCATGGACGCTGCGGGCGATCTTGCGGAACGCTGTGTTCGGGCAGCACTTGGCTTTCATCGGACAGGCAACGCAGTCGGTCTGCCGGGATCGGAAGATGATGGTGTTGGCTTTGGTGACGTGCGAACGCTCGTTCTTGAAGGCTCGCCATTCGCTACATAATGCATTGCCGGCCGGACAGAGGTATTCCTCAGCCTCTTCATTCCAGTGGAAATTGTTGCTCGAAAAACTATCGTTCTTGCGCTCGGTTTTGTCCCACACCGGCACATGTGGCTCGATGTCTTTTTCCTCCACCATCCAGGCCAGCATCGGCGCGGTACCGTAAGCGGTGTCGCCAATGAGGCGTTCCGGCTTGATGTCGAACTGCGCTTCGACCCGGTCGATCATCGTCTTGGTGCTCTCGACTTCGGCCGTGCGATGAGCGGGTGTGGGTTCCACATCCATGATCACGCCGTGCTCGGTATCGATCAGATAATTCGTAGAATAAGCGTAGAAAGCTGGGCCGCCTGGAGCTGCGGTCCAGCGGGCCTGAGGATCCGTCAGCGATAGGCGCTTCGGTAGCGTTTCGGCCAGAGCCTCTTCATCGAGTGCCTCAAGATACTCACGCACGGCGCGGGTGCTCAGGGCCGGATCGCTCCAGTTGATCGGTTCATCTCCCGGTACCCCGCGCTGCCGACTCGCATCCGCTTTGATGATGCTGGCGTCCACGGCAAAGCCTTCGCCCTTGACCAGACCGGCGTCCATGCAGCGACGCAGCACTTCATTGAACAACCAGCGAAACAGATCACTGTCCCGAAAACGGCAGTGTCGATTTTTGGAAAAGGTCGAGTGATTGGGGACTTCATCTTCAAGACTTAACCGGCAGAACCAGCGATACGCCAGGTTCAAATGGGCCTCTTCGCACAGCCGCCGCTCGGAGCGAATACCGTAGCAATAGCCCACGATCAGCATGCGGATCATCAACTCTGGGTCAATCGAAGGACGCCCAATTGGGCTTTAAAAATCGGCGAGGTAATGGCGCAAATCGCTCAGATCGAGACACCGATCAACGCTACGCAGAATGTGATTGGCGGGGATGTGGTCTTCAAGGTTGAACGAGTAAAACAGCCGCTCCTGACCACTCGATAACTGTCCCATCATACTGCGTGCTTCCCTGCTGGCCGATGCGCGGATTTTGCCGCAGGCCAGACAGGGGAGCTACTTTTTCAACAGAATCGGCCGATTGCGGCCTGTAGCGAAGGACTGCAATCGACCCAAACCTACCTGTCAATACGGGCAAAATCGGCCAGGAGCGGGTGTTTAGAGTAACAAAAATAAATCTGTCCCCTTTTCACTTTTCTACTGCACCATCCGGAAGAGAAGAGCCGTTTGGGTTTTCTGGCGTCGGCAGCGCTCAAGGTGTTGCAGCAGGGCTAAGGGATGCAGGCACGATCACTATCACTTCTGCTAGTACAAGAGATGTCTTTCATACTGTAAAAACAGCGATGCCGCCTCTTCTTCGAGCATCCCATGACCACGCCCATTCGAGTTATCCAAAACAGCGGAAAAACGATTCTGCTTGCGACCAGTCAGAACCAGTCCGTCATGGCGGAAGTGATTCGAGGCATTGCAAACCCAATGGCATACACAGCCTATGGACACCTCTCAGCCCTTCGTCTTACTTCAACGCATCTGGGTTTCAACGGCGAACTTAGAGATCCGCACACTCGTTGGTATCTGCTCGGCAACGGTTATCGGGCCTATAACCCAGTGCTGATGCGTTTCCACAGCCCAGACAAGCTGAGCCCGTTCGGGGCTGGTGGATTGAACTCATATATGTACTGCGCTGCAGACCCCATCAATCATCGTGACCCAACTGGACGCTTCGCTATACCGGGTTTCCTCATCTCACTAGGGGGATATGCAGGCGGGATTTCCTCGTTTGGGGGGATTGGACTTTCATTGACCAACAGTGCCCGATTTAGCGGGCAAGGCACTTTGGCCCTTGGTACAGGGGCCGCTGGCGTTTTGCTCGGTGCCGCGGTGATTGCAAATCCTGCCACAGCAATAGCGCCGGTTCTGGCGAGTGTGAGTATGGTCGCAGGGGGAGCGGGCATAGCGCTGGGTTACAGGACTGCACGTGCAGCAACGGCAACTGGAACCCAATGGTTCCAGTCGGTGGCTCGATCCTTAGATAATCCACCGCGATACTCAACTTTATCGTTACTCGATCAGCCTCCATCATTCTCCAGCCTGGACTTGAGTCCGCCACCGCCATACAGCCCACCCAGAGTTTCAAATCAGATTGCCCCCACGCATTCAACTGTACGCACGACTCCGCAACAGCCAGGGCAAAGAGCAAGCTCTACGAGACATCAGAAGACCATCTTGGAGACCACACAAATGAGAGAGCTGCCTCGCCTGCAATTCATAGATGAAACAAAATCCGCAGGCAAAAAAATCAGAACCCCATAGTTCGGGTTTTCTGGCCTCGGCGGCACTCAAGGTATTGCAACAAGGCTAAGCGTGGTCCAGCGATGTATCGACCGGCCCTCAGTAGCCGGTTTTATTTGGACGGGATTGGGTGAAAGCGTGCTTTGAGCGGGCGCTTCGCCGTGCGTATTGCAGATAAAGCAACGTCCTACAATAGTCTGGGAAATGTCCGTACACTTGCGCATTGCTGTGCCTTTGTCATGAGACCTATAGTCCGGGCACGCCCAAATGGCGTGTCGGGTTTGGCGACTTGACGATACGGTGCAGAAGCTTCCGAGCAGTTATCGGTGTGCTTTTGAACGCAATGTGCTGCCAGTTTTTTGGTAGCTGTGCGTGGGAGATCCCAGGATCTGCCGGTTTTGCCGTGTCCCGGTTCGCCAACCCGCGTACAGCTGCCACCCTATTGTTTGGCGACGATGGAGTGGTTAATTCGCAAATTACACGGATACCACTCATGAACGAATACATGGCTTTAACCAGCAACGCCGACGACCTCCCCACGTTTTACGTCAACACCACCCAACCTCTGCACTCCCTGCTCAGCAGCGCCCGTTATCGAATCGGTGCCGTTACGCAGGTTCTCGAAAACCTCGCGATGCGCGGTGAAATCAGCAGCGACTCGGTCATCCTCAGCGATTTCGCATTGTTGTGCTGCATATCTTTGCGCGATGGCTGCGATGTGCTGGATGTCATTGCCCGGCGAATGGATGCAGAACCCTCCTGATTGCATAATGGCCCTGTGTAGGAGCCGGCTCGCTGGCGATAGCATCTTCACGATCGCCATCGCTGGCAAGCCAGCTCCCACAGGTATTGTGCCGACCGGCTCCTACGAAGAGCGATTCAAGCACCGATGATGATGTTGGTTGCGTGCAGCGCTGAAAGCCGCCCGTATATTTTGCGTAAGGATCGGCGTGCGCCAGTAAAGAAGGCGTAGCAAGGCGTTGAGACCGTAAATGGATGTCTTATCCTCTGGGCTCACCCTTCGCATCGAGATCAGCATGGAAAGTTCAGAGTTGGGGATCATGATCATTTCAATGATCGGGTTGTTCGGCTTTGCTTCATTTGTTTTTGAATACTTGAGCGCCAGGCGCTCAAGGAAAAGCAAACCGCAGTGATTTTCTCAGCGGTCAAAAATAGGGACAGATGACTCATCTGTCCCTATTTCGCTTCAGCGCGTCGCCACCATGAACAACCGTGGAAACGGCAACAGCACCGATCCGTCGCTCAACGCCGGGTAGGCCTTTTCGATAGCTGTCTGATATTGCTTGAGGTATTGCGCCCGCTCGGCCTCATTCAGCGGCTCGAGAAACGGCCGCAAACCGCTGCCCTTGAACCACTCGACGACGCCCGAGGCGCCCCCTGCGAGCGGATGATGGTAGGTGGTGCGCCACACATCGACGCGGGTGCAGCAGGCTTTCAGTATCGAGTAGTAACCGCTTGCACTTTCAATGTCGGTTCGCTGGCCGGCGGCGTTCGCCAATTTGCCTGTCCATGGCCCATCAGCAGCCACTTCGCGCATCAAGCGGTGGGAGTGCTCATTGATATTGTCCGGCATCTGGATTGCCAGGCTGCCACCGGGTGCAAGTTTATTCACCAACGAAGGCAGCAATGTGGCGTGATCAGGCACCCACTGCAGCACCGCGTTGGCGAAGATCACATCGAACGGGCCGTTGTCGTTCCAGGTGTCGATGTCGGCAACATCAAACCGCACGTTGGGCAGGCGCTTGCGTGCGGCCTCGATCATGTCGGCCGAACTGTCCAGCCCTCGCACTGTGGCACCGGCGAAGCGCTCCACCAGCAACTCGGTCGAGTTGCCCGGGCCGCAGCCGATATCGATGGCCGAACGCACGTCCCCGGCGGGAATCGCCGCCAGCAGGTCACGGGCCGGACGGGTGCGTTCATCTTCAAAAGCGACGTATTGTTTGGCGGACCAACTCATTGCGTTCTCCTGTCGGTGCGTTGTCATGATCAGAGTCGACAACCGGTTAGCTACGATACCGCGATGCGCGCTGCCAGTGGATGCAGAACTAGGCTTTTCCAGTTGTACGTCAACCCCGGCCGAATTTTCATCTGCCCCCCGATGTCTGAATTTCAGGTTCATCCTTAATAAGGAAACACGGCCATGAAATTCGCAAAAATCGCGCAGAAACTCGCCCTGTGGGCTGGTAGCCCCACCACGTTCCTGGGAGCGATCATTCTGATTTTTTTGTGGGCGGTGAGCGGTCCGTTTTTTGGTTACAACGACACCTGGCAACTGGTCATCAATACCTCGACCACCATCATTACGTTCCTGATGGTGTTCCTGATCCAGAACACGCAGAACCGTGACACCGACATTTTGCATCTGAAGGTCGACGAGTTGCTGCGGGTGACGAAGGAAGCGCAGAACGCGATGCTCGGGCTCGAAGCACTGGACCTCAAGGAACTGGAGGCGCTGAGAAAGCGCTATCGCAGCCTCGGCGAGGGGCAGACCATTGAACTGGAAGGCACGGTTGTCGAAGAAAAGGGCAAGTCTGGTTTGAAGGACTGCTGAAATGCGCAGGCGACCGATGTCGCCTGCGCAATACCAAAAGCTAGCGGCTGGCTTGCAGCGCCCTGGCCATTTGCAGATGGTTCTGCAGTTTGGGCAGGGTTTCTTCGGCGAATGCCTTGATTTGTGGCACGTCGGTGGTTTGCGCCGTTTGCTCAAGCTGCTCGATGGCTTCTTGAGTGGTCTTCACCTGGCTCGCCGCGTAGGCCTCATCGAACGTTTCGCCATCCATCACTTGCGGCATCAGGGCCTTGGCCTTCTCCACCACTTCTTCACGGGGAGCCACAGGCAGATCCAATTGTTTGGCGATCTTCGCCAGGTGCTGATTGGCGGTGGTGCGGTCGTTGATCACGACGATGGTGTAATCCTTGACCTCTTTGGATTCGGATTTCTGGTGCGCCAGGCGGCTGGCTTCGATTTCTGCCACGCCTTTGGCCGAGGTATCGTTGATGAATTCGGTGGGTGTCTGGGCGAAGGCGCCAGTGGCACACAGGCCCAGTAACACGGCAAAACCGCTGTTGCGTAATCGGGTGGCCATCCGGTTCATGGTCGCGCCCTCCTCTTAAAATTCAAACGGGAGCTTTCGCTCCCGCTTCTCAATCAAAACTACCAACATCCATTACTTGGATTTCTGTGCGGGCTTACGACCCATATCGGGCTTAGGCTCTTTGTCGACAGTCGTGGTGGTAGTTTTCCCACCTTTGCGACCGGCTTCAGACGCCTTCGTTCGATCGTTGGCGAAGTTTCCCGAGTTCGAGTTTCTTGAGTTAGGCATGATTCTCTACCTCTTGGTAATGATCGCGGCGAGCTGTAGCCCGCATAGAATCTGAATTTTCGCGATGCAAAAGGTTTAGAAAATCTGGAATCGCCACGACGAACGGTGAGATTTTTTCAGACGAGCCGCAGGTGATGTTCACGCTTGGCGGTGTACATCGCTTCGTCGGCATGCCGGAACAACTGCTTTTCTTCCGTACCATGTTCTGGGTATTGCGCCACCCCGATGCTTGGCTGGATGCTCAGGCTGTGGCCGTCCAGACGCAACGGCGCGGCCAGCACCTGACGGATTTTCCCGGCCACGCAGTCAGCATCGCCTGAGGCGTGGATGCTGTGCAGCAACACCACGAATTCGTCACCGCCAATGCGCGCCACGGTATCGGTTTCGCGCACGCAGCCCTTGAGTCGATTGGCCACGGTTTGCAGGAGCATGTCGCCCACCGCATGGCCGTGGGTGTCGTTGACCTGTTTGAATCGGTCGAGGTCGACATACAGCAGCGCCATGCGTCCGCAATCTGCGCGGGCCGCTTCGATTGACAGCTTTAACCGGTCACGCAGCAATTCGCGGTTAGGCAGTTGGGTCAATTGATCATATTGGGCCATGCGTTGCAGGCGTGCGTGCAATTGTTTGCGCTCGATCGCCGTCGCGACCTGGGCGCAGACGTACTGCAACAGCTCTTTATCCTGCTCGGTATAGCGCTCGCCACCGGGGATGCTTTTGACGATCAGTGCGCCAATGGTGCCGTTTTGCGAGTTCAGCGGCACACCCAGCCAGCACGGCGAATTCTGCCCGGTCACCAGTAATTCGAACCCTTCGGGTGGATTATCCTGGCCTGGGGTCAGCAGGATCGGCATGCCGCTGCGAATGACCTCGGCGCACAGACGCCCGGTCATTGTGCCGGGCTGTTCGGGTTGGGGTTCGTGATCGTCGACGTGATACGGGAAATTCAGCTGCGCGCAATGCTCGTCATACAACGCCACGGAAAAGTTCAGCGCTGGCAACCATTCACCAATGATCAGGTGGATGCGTTTGAACAACGCCAGCAGGTCTTCCGCCGCATGGGCCGCTTCCGAAATCGCGTACAGCGCCGCTTGCCGGGACTCCGCCTGCTTGCGCTCGGTAATGTCGCGGGCCACGGCGATGCGCAACTGATCGACCTCCGACCAACGCGCCGACCAAAGAATGTGCACCACCTGGCCGTCCTTGCGCAGGTAGCGGTTTTCGAAATTGAGCTTGGGCTCGCCGCCCATGATTTCGCGTGCAGCGTCCAGGGTTCGCTGGCGATCGGCCGGGTGCACCAGATCGATCATCGACTGGCCGATCAGTTCGTCAGGGCTATAGCCGAAAATGCGCTCGCAGGCGGCACTGACAAAAACGAAGCGACCCTGTTTGTCGACCGCGCAAACGGCGTCCAGCAAGAGATCGATGTAGCTCGCCATCGGAGCGGAATTTCTGGAGGTCATGGTGCCGAGCGCGTGTCCGAACAATGCAACAATATAAAAACCATCCCGTACGTGTGCGACTGATGCATCCCGGCAATCAGCGTCAAGCCTTGTTCGTCACCAGCCCCGGCAGCGCATGGGCCAAGGCGTTGATGGCGAAGCCGATGAACATCACCCCGCACAACCGGGTGATCGCCAGTTCATGCCGTTGATACAAGGTACGTACCCGGCGCGCCCCGACAATGCCGATGAGGATAGCGTAGGCGACAAGGCCGCCGACGAAGCTCAGGAAAATCAGCCAGGGCAACATCGACCAGGTC
Organism: Pseudomonas sp. Sample_16; assembly: GCF_004307665.1. Lineage (NCBI taxonomy): Bacteria > Pseudomonadati > Pseudomonadota > Gammaproteobacteria > Pseudomonadales > Pseudomonadaceae > Pseudomonas > Pseudomonas sp. Sample_16. The sequence goes on along the minus strand of NZ_RCOB01000044.1, from coordinate 5,333 downwards.
AGCAACTCGGCGCGGCTGGACAACAACGCCGTGAACGTGGCTACCGCTACCGGGTAGGCCTTGGGGTTGGTCAGGCCGAACAGGATGCCATGCCAGAACGGCTGACGCGCCGGGCCTTGCGGCGCTTGGGCACTTTGGCGGCGCACTCGTACTGCACGCCAGCCAAGCCAGAACAGAAAGAGACCGCTGAGCACGCCCAGTACGTCAAACGCGGTGCTGCCGATTTCTCGCGCCCCGACAATCGCCACCAACGCAGTGCTGCACCAGATCACATCGCCCAGCAAATGCCCGCAAAGAAACCCCGCCCCTGCCCGTCGCCCATGCGCCGCGCCGATGCCAAACACAGCCAGTACGCCGGGCCCCGGAGTGATGCCGTAAATGAATCCCGAGGCGAGAACAGCCATCAGCAGCGAGGGGGTCATGGGAAGTCCTTTTGAACTTTCTGGTGAATGGGCGCCAGTCTATATCAGGTCATTGCCTGTCGACCGAAACATCTCGACAGACGAACGGGATGGCAGCGTCCACAGGATGGCGGTGTAGTATGTTGTATTACAAACCACTACATCGAGACCATCATGTCCGTTATGTCTCTGCGCGTACCAGACGATATCGCCGATACGCTCGCCAGTCTTTCCAAAGCGACGGGACGCAGCAAATCCTTTTTGGCGGTCGACGCCTTGCGCGAATACCTGGCCCGTGAAGCGTGGCAAATCGAGGAGATTCAGAACGCTTTGAAAGAAGCCGATGAAGGTGACTTCGCGACCCAAGAAGAAGTGGACGCTATCGCTGGTAAGTGGACGGCCAATGCGCGTTGAGTGGTTGCGTACGGCATTAAAGAATCTCGATGACGAAGCAGCGTACATCGCTATCGAGAATCCTGAGGCAGCAGCAGATTTTGTTCAGGCGATTATCGCCAGCGTGGATCACCTTGCCCGATTTCCAGCGACAGGTCGTGAGGGACGTTTACCCGGTACCAGAGAATGGGTGGTGCCAGATCGCCCTTATTTGATTCCCTACCGGGTTCGCCAAGGTCGGCTTCAGGTACTACGCGTTTTTCACACGCGCCGACTTCCACCTTCAAGTTGGTGAAGTCTGAATCGCAGCCTTCGGCAGCTCACACAGGGATGCGTGGTCCTTGTGGGCTGCCGTAGCCTGCGAATCGTCAGATCTTGTCGAGCGTACGCAGCTTCTGCGGCAGCCCCCACATCAGCAGCGCCACGGCGATGAGCGCACAAACTCCAATCACATACAACGCCGGTGTGGTGCTGCCGGTCAGGTCTTTGATGCGTCCAACCATGACCGGGCTGACAATGCCGCCAAACTGACCCAGGGTGTTAATCACCGCAATCCCGCCCGCAGCTCCCGCGCCCGCACCGGCCAGCAATTTCGGTGGCAGGGTCCAGAAGCTTGGGATGGAAGCGATGATCCCGGCGCCGAGCAGGCCCAGCGCAACGATCAGGAAAGTCGTGTGGTTGGCGAAGATTCCCGCACAGAAGAAGCCGACTGCGCCCACCGCTACCAGACCCGCGACAAACTTGCGGCGCTCGCCGCAAGCATCAGACAAACGCCCAATCACCACCATGCTGATCGCACCGCAGATGTACGGTATCGCGGTCAGCAGACCAATCATCACCGGGCTCTCGGTCCCTGCGCTGCGGATCAGTTGAGGCGCCCAGAAGTTCAGGCCATAGGACGCCACTTGAATCAGGAAGTAGATCAGGCCGAGGGTCAGGAAGCCCGGAATCCGCAGCGCCGCGAGCAGCGAGCCGCCGCTCTTATGCGGTTCATGGTGAGCGATGCGACTGGCCAGCAGTGTCTTTTCCGACGGTGTCAGCCAATGGGCGTCTTCGATGCGGTCCTTGAGCAAGGTCAGTACCAACAGCCCGAGACCAATGCATGGCACGCCGCCGAGCAGGAACAACCAGTGCCAGCCACGCATTTCAAGAAAACCATCCAGGTGTTGCAACACCAGTCCGGAGAACGGTGCACCGACCAGACCGGCAAACGCTGACGCCAGGAACAACATCGACGTGATGCGCCCACGATAGTGCTGGGGGAACCACAACGTCAGGTAATACAGCACACCCGGCGCAAATCCGGCCTCCATCGCACCGATCAGGAATCGCAGGACGTAGAACTGCCATTCACTGTTGACGAACACCATCAATGCGGTGGCCAGGCCCCATGACATCATGATCCGGGCGATCCAGCGCCGGGCGCCGACCTTGTACAACATCATGTTGCTCGGCACTTCGAAAATCACGTAACCGACCACGAACAACCCGGCGCCGAGGCCATACGCGGTATCGCTCAGGCTCAGATCGGCCTGTAGCTGGAACTTGGCGAAGCTGATGTTGATGCGATCGAAAAAAGCGAACAGATAGCAGACCATGATCAGCGGCATCAGGCGCCAGGCGACCTTGCTGACCAGGGCTTTTTCTTCATCGTGGGTAACGGCCGGGCTCGCGCCGGCCTCCAGTGCATTAAGGCTCATTGTTTTCTCCAGGCGGACTTCCCTTGGGTGTCCGATTGTTTTTGTTGTCTGGTTGGTTTTTACAGGTCACGCGTCATCAGGGGACTGGATGCAAATCGCAATTGCGTCCAGCCTTGGCCAGCTGGCCTGGCACTTCATGGCCCAGCAGTGCCGGCAATCCTCGGGAAAGCTTCAGCAACAACGGCAGATCGATACCGGTTGGAATCCCGACTTCATCGCACAGGTTGACCAGGTCCTCGGTGCAAATATTGCCCGACGCACCCGGCGCGAACGGACAGCCGCCGAGCCCGCCAAGTGCCGCGTCGAAACGTCGGGCACCCGCCTCATAGGCGGCCAGCACGTTGCACAGGCCAAGGCCTCGGGTGTTATGAAAATGCAGGGTCAAATCCGCCGGCGATACCTGCTGCAACACCCGGCGCACCAAGCGCTCGACCTGGCGCGGATTGGCCATGCCGGTGGTGTCGGCCAGGGTGATGCCCTGGATGCCGAGCTCCTGATAGGCCTCGACGATCTGCAGCACCCGGTCTTCATCGATCTTGCCTTCGAACGGGCAGCCGAACGTGGTAGCGATGCTGGCGTTGAGTCGCACCTTGGAGCCCTGCACGAAGTGCACAATCTCGCCGAACGCGGCCAAAGAGTCTTCGCAGCGCATGCGCATGTTCGCCAGGTTATGAGTCTGGCTGGCGGACATCACCAGGTTCAGTTCATCGGCAGTGCAGGCCAGTGCCCGTTGCGCGCCCTTCAGGTTGGGGATCAACGCGACGTAGATCACCTCCGGTTGGCGAGTGATGCCCTTGAACACCTGCTCACCATCGCGCAATGCGGGAATGGCCTTGGGCGACACGAACGAACCGGCCTCGATACGGCTGAACCCGGCTAGCGACAGTTGATCGATCAGGGCAATTTTGTCGATGGTTTCAACCCAGGTCGGCTCGATCTGCAAGCCGTCGCGCGGGGACACTTCCTGAACGATGAGGCGCTCGGAATAATCAGTGATCATTGCACCACTCCTTCAGTTTTCAGGCGTTTGATGTCCGCTTCGGTCAGGCCCAATTGCGCGAGGATGCCGTCGGTGTGCTGACCCAGACCGGGGCCGGACCAGTTCACGCCGCCAGGGGTTTGCGAGAGTTTCGGCACGATGCCCGGCATCTTCACCGTGGCGCCACCCGGCAGTTCGGCGTTGAGCAGCATGTCCCGCGCCTGATAGTGCGGATCGGCAACAATATCGGCCACTGAGTAGATGCGCCCGGCCGGGACTTCGGCGGCTCCCAGCGCGGCCAGAACGTCGTCGATCGGCAGGCTGCTGGTCCAGTGAGTGATCGCTGCGTCGAGCAGATTGCTTTGGGCCGCACGCCCGTCGTTGTGGGCAAACTCGGGGGCGTCGGCCAGATCGTGGCGGCCGATGGTTTGCATCAGGCGCTTGTAGATGGGATCGCTGTTGCCGGCGATCACCACATAGGCGCCATCGGCCGTGAGGTAGGTGTTGGAAGGCGCGATGCCGGGCAAGGCACCGCCACTGCGCTCACGCACGTGGCCGAGCATGTCGTACTCGGGCACCAGGCTTTCCATGACGTTGAACACGCTTTCGGCCAGCGACACATCGACGATTTGCCCGCCGCCCTGCCCGGTCTTGACTCGCAGCAACGACATCAGCGCGCCGATCACCGCATGCAGCGACGCCAGGGAATCGCCGAGGCTCACGCCGACGCGCGCCGGCGGGGAATCCGGGTTGCCGGTGGTGTAGCGAATCCCACCCATGGCCTCGCCGATGGCGCCGAAACCCGGACGGTCGCGGTACGGGCCGGTCTGGCCGTAGCCGGAGATCCGCACCAGGGTCAGGTTCGGGTTGAGGGCATGCAGCACGTCCCAACCGAGACCGAGTTTTTCCAGCGCGCCGGGGCGCAGGTTTTCGATCAGCACGTCGGCGCTGGTCGCCAGTTGCTTGACCAGTTCGATGCCTTCGGGGGATTTCAGGTTCAGCGCCAGGGATTTCTTGTTGCGTGATTGCAGATACCACCACAACGAAGTGCCTTCGTGCAGCTTGCGCCATTTGCGCAAGGGATCACCCTGGCCCATGGCTTCGATCTTGATCACTTCGGCGCCGAACTCGGCGAGCATGCGCGCGGCGAACGGCGCGGCGATCAGCGTGCCGATCTCGATCACTTTGATTGCACTCAAGGGGGCAGTCATCGCGGGTACCTCTTGTTCTTGGAATATGGGCCAAGGCTAGAGGACGACGGGATCTGTAATCCAACCTTCAGTTGGCAACGGGCGTTCGCGAAATGCGAACGCTTCTGAATTTTTCGCGACCTCAAGGCCGCCATCGCGGGCAAGCCTCGCTCCTACATGGATTACGCTAGGCCTGTAGGATCGAGGCTTGCCCGCGAAGGGCCGGTACATTCAACGCAGAACTATCAGACCTGACCACGCAAGTGTTCGAACAACATCCGGCTGACCGGCGACAGCGACGCCTCATCCCGCACCACCAGAATCAACGCCCGATCCGACCATTCATCCGTCAACGGCACCGCGTGTAACCCCAACGCTCGACCAAACAATTCATAGGCCCGCTGCGGCAGGATGCCGATGCCCATGTTGGCTTGCACCATGCGACACACCGCATCGAACCCCGGTACATGAATGCGGATGCGCAAGACTTTGCCAGCCTGCCTCGCGGCGGCGTGGGTGCGCATGTTGATCGAACTGGCGGCATGCAGGCCGACGTAATCGGAATCCAGGGTTTGCGCAAACGGCACCGATTCGCGTGATGCCAACGTGTGCTCGGGCAGCATCACCACCACCAGTTTGTCCTGACGGTACAACACGCTGTGCAGGCCTT
>NZ_RCOB01000006.1:0-28699 GCF_004307665.1 Pseudomonas sp. Sample_16 | reverse complement strand
TGAAGTACTGACCTTTGACAGGCGCGACGAACTCGCCGCCGATGTAGTTACCGTATTTGCTCTTGAACGAAACGATAGCGCCTTCAGTACCGGGGTGAGCGTAACGCATGGTGGTCTCTCCTTGCTTTTGTGCTTATAGGGAGTCGCGCATGTGCGCTTGCTATAAGCGTAGAGCAAAGGTCGGGCCATTGCCCTGCAGCTCAGGCAAATCAAGGCCTTGGACGATTTTTCCCAGACGGGCGGGTGACGGCTGTGACGCTTTCGGTACAGCCCCTGTGACAGTTTGTACCGCTTATGGCACAGCTTGTGACTGATGGGTCTCGCCAGCATTGCAATGCGCGCCGGGCTGGAGGATGCTCGGCCGCAGGATGCCGCGCGGATAATCCTTTTTGTGGCGAGGGAGCTTGCTCCCGCTGGGCTGCGAAGCGGCTCCAAAATGTCTACCGGTCAGGTTCTGGCGAGCGCTTCGCACTCGAACGGGAGCAAGCTCCCTCGCCACAAGGCGTGTGCCAGGCCTGAAAGGGGCGGCACTGCTCTCGGGGAGAACAATAAGAAATGCACGACAACCATTTGAGTCGCCATGCCCAGCAGGTATTGACCGTCACGCAGGGGAAAACCCACCTGCACGGTCCAGGCAGCGATCCGTCCATAGCCCGTTCCTGGCTGCGTTGTCTTGAGGATTATCACCTCGACCCGGCCCTGAGCATGGCGCCGACGGTGCTTGAGCATGGGCGCGTCCTCGAAAGCCGCGAACGCTTGCAACAAGTGCTGCACATCGCCGGCAACGAAATGACCAGCCTGCATCAGCAACTCTCAGGCGCCGGCCATGCGGTGCTGTTGACCGATGCGCGCGGCGTGATCCTCAACTGCGTGACGGCCCCCGCCGAACGGAAGATTTTCGAGCGTGCCGGCCTCTGGCTCGGCGCCGACTGGAGCGAGGCCTGCGAAGGCACCAACGGTATCGGTACCTGCATGGTAGAGCGCCAGGCACTGACCATTCACCAGGACGAACATTTTCGTGGCCGTCACACCGGCCTGACCTGTTCGGCGAGCCCGGTGTTCGACCCGCATGGCGAACTGCTGGCGGTGCTCGATGTGTCCTCTGCACGGCACGATGTCTCGCGTCAGAGTCAGTTTCACACCATGGCGCTGGTCAATCTTTCGGCGAAGATGATTGAGAGCTGCTATTTCCTGCGTTGTTTCGACAACCAGTGGCTGCTGCGTTTTCATTTGCAGGCCGAATCCGTCGGCTTGTTCAGTGAAGGATTGCTGGCGTTTGATGGTGAAGGACGGATCAGTGCGGTCAACCAAAGTGCCCTGAACCTGCTGGGGTTTGTGCGCGGCGGCTTGCTCGGCAAACCGGTTGAAGCGTTTTTCGATTGCTCGCTGGATGAATTGCTCGGCCGCGCCAGCAGCCATGCCAGTGCGAGTTGGCCACTGCGCACCCGTGATGGGCGCCAGCTGTTTGCCGTGCTGCGTGGCGAGTCACGGCGCGTACCTGTGCCGCTGAAGCCAGCCCCCATTGTGGAAGATCGGGCTGCGATGCCTGGCATCTGCCTGGGCGATAGCGGCTTGCAGGCGGATTTTCGCAAGGCCTTGCGCGTCTACGAGCGGGACGTGCCGCTGTTGATCAACGGTGAAACCGGCTCGGGCAAAGAGGCCTTCGCCAAAGCGCTGCATCAAGCCAGTCAACGCGCGGAAAAAACCTTCGTTGCCCTCAACTGCGCAGCTATCCCCGAAAGCTTGATCGAGAGCGAATTGTTCGGCTATCGCGCTGGCAGCTTCACCGGCGCGCGCAAGGAGGGCATGCGCGGCAAGTTACAGCAGGCCGATGGCGGTACTTTGTTCCTGGATGAAATCGGCGATATGCCGCTGGCCTTGCAGACACGGTTGTTAAGGGTGCTGGAAGACCGGCAGGTCGTGCCAATCGGAGGAGAGCCGGAATCGGTCAATGTGCGGATCATCAGCGCCACGCACCGCAATCTGCTTGAGCGAGTGCAGGATGGCAGCTTCCGTGAAGACCTGTATTACCGGCTCAATGGGCTGGAAGTCGCACTGCCGCCATTGCGCGAACGCAGTGACAAATCACAGTTGCTCGACTTTTTGCTGGCCGAAGAAGCGCGCGGTGAAACGGTGTTGATTGATGGGCCGGCGCGCCAGGCCTTGCTCGGTTTCGCCTGGCCGGGGAACGTTCGGCAGTTGCGCAATGTGCTGCGTACGTTGGCGGCCTTGTGTGACGGCGGGCGGATCGGGTTGGAGGATTTGCCGTTGATGATTCGACAGGCCCGGCCGGCGGTAGCGCAAGCTATCGAGGAGCCAGCGGAGCATCCGCTGGAGGATGCCGAGCGTCTGGCGCTGTTGAATGCGCTGGAGCAGACGCGATGGCACATGACGCATACGGCTGAGCATTTGGGTGTTAGCCGAAATACCCTTTACAGAAAGCTGCGCAAACACGGCATCGCCCGCTCCGCATAGCTGATCGTTCCCACGCTCCGCGTGGGAATGCCTCCCTGGACGCTCTGCGTCCGCTTATGGGACGCAGAGCGTCCCTTGCTGCATTCCCACGCGGAGCGTGGGAACGATCATCATCAGTGCGTCCGAGAAGTGGAAACACAAGGTGCGAATTTTCCCACCCTAAGCTAACCTGCGGCCATGTTTTACGAGGTCGACTATGCACATTCATATTCTTGGTATCTGCGGCACTTTCATGGGTTCGATGGCGGTTCTGGCCAAAGAGCTGGGCCATCACGTGACCGGCTCCGATGCCAACGTCTACCCGCCGATGAGCACGCAACTCGAGGCGCAAGGCATTGAACTGACCCAAGGCTACGACCCGGCGCAGCTCGACCCGGCACCGGATCTGGTGGTGATCGGCAATGCCATGTCCCGTGGCAATCCGGCGGTCGAGTACGTGCTGAACAAAGGCCTGCCTTACGTCTCCGGCCCGCAATGGCTGGCCGATCACGTGCTGCAAGGTCGCTGGGTGCTCGCGGTTGCCGGCACGCACGGTAAAACCACCACCAGCAGCATGCTTGCCTGGGTGTTGGAACACGCGGGCATGAGCCCGGGTTTCCTGATCGGTGGCGTGCCGCAGAACTTCTCGGTCTCGGCGCGTCTGGGCGATACACCGTTTTTTGTCATTGAAGCGGATGAATACGACAGTGCGTTCTTCGACAAGCGCTCCAAGTTCGTTCACTACCGTCCACGCACGGCCATCCTGAACAACCTGGAATTCGACCACGCCGATATTTTCCCGGACCTACCGGCCATCGAACGCCAGTTCCATCATTTGGTGCGGACCATCCCGAGCGAAGGCCTGGTGATCCATCCCACCACTGAGCCTGCCTTGCAGCGGGTCATTGAGATGGGCTGCTGGACCCCGGTGCAAACCACCGGTGCCGGTGGACAGTGGCAGGTCAAGTTGTTGAGCGAAGACGGTTCGGCCTTCGAAGTGATGTTCGAAGGCGTTTCCCAGGGCGTGGTGGAATGGGACATGACCGGCCAGCACAACGTCGCCAACGCGCTGGCCACATTGGCCGCCGCGCGCCACGTCGGTGTGGTGCCGTCCATGGGCATCGCGGCGCTGAGTGTCTTCAAAAGCGTGAAGCGGCGCATGGAAAAAGTCGCAGAAGTCCGTGGCATTACCATTTATGACGACTTTGCTCATCACCCGACCGCCATCGCCACCACCCTCGACGGCTTGCGCAAACGCATTGGCGACGCGCCATTGATCGCGATCATCGAGCCACGCTCCAACTCCATGAAGCTCGGCGCACACCGTGACGGTTTGCCGGAAAGCGTGGTCGATGCCGATCAGGTGATCTGGTATGCGCCGGCCAATCTCGGCTGGGATCTGGCAGCCACTGCAGCGCTGTGCACCGTGCCGTCGATTGTCAGCGATTCGCTGGAAGGCATCATCGAGCGCGTGAAGAGCCAGGCACAGCCGGGCACTCACGTGGTAATCATGAGCAACGGCGGTTTCGGTGGCCTGCACGGCAAACTCGCTGAGGCGCTGCAATGAACAACGGTCCGGACCGCATCACGCTGGCGATGACCGGTGCTTCCGGCGCGCAGTACGGCTTGCGCCTGCTCGATTGCCTGGTGCGCGAAGATCGCGAAGTGCACTTCCTGATTTCCAAGGCCGCGCAATTGGTGATGGCCACCGAAACCGACGTCACCTTGCCGGCCAAGCCACAGATGATGCAGGCCTTCCTCACCGAATACACCGGCGCTGCTGCCGGGCAGATCCGCGTGTATGGCAAGGAGGACTGGATGTCGCCGGTGGCTTCGGGCTCCGGCTCACCGGCGGCGATGGTGGTGGTGCCATGCTCGACCGGCACCTTGTCGGCCATCGCCAACGGTGCCTGCAACAACCTGATCGAGCGTGCCGCCGACGTCACGCTCAAGGAGCGTCGCCAGTTGATTCTGGTGCCGCGCGAGGCGCCGTATTCGAGCATTCATCTGGAGAACATGCTCAAGCTATCGAACATGGGCGTGACGATATTGCCGGCCTCGCCGGGTTTTTATCATCAGCCGCAAACCATCGACGACCTGATCGATTTTGTCGTGGCGCGAATCCTCAATTTGCTGAACATTCCCCAGGACATGCTGCCGCGTTGGGGCGAGCACCATCTGACCAGCGATGAATAAGTTACTGACGATTGTGCTGGCGCTGCAATTGGCTGGCTGTGCCACGGCGCGAACGCTGGATGCCGCCAAGCCTGGAGCGCCAGTGGTATACGCCGGAACGCGGCTGGATCTGTATGCGATGAATGGCGGCTGTTGCGCCATGGACCGTTTCGGCGCCGAAGCCCCGAGCTATCCCGGCGTCGATCTGCCGGCCAGTGCCTTGCTCGACACGCTGCTGTTGCCGTTGTCGTTATTGACGGTGATTGGCGTGAGTTTTCAGGCGACCGGAGGGTTGTAGGAAAGCGTTGCGCGCAGTGGCCTGAAAGATGACCGGCTCCCGGAAGTCGAGGGCCGGTCTTGTTTAACACTGATCAGAGCGGACCTTAAGGAAACGCGATGTCGTTTGAGTATATTTCCCCGTCAGGAAGTTCGATGACAGGTTTGCCCAAGGTTGCGGCCTGATCAATCAAGTCGTCATATTCCCACTCGTTGTCGTCACCGCTCCATGTTCTTTCTTCAATGGGTCTGCCCGCACTGGGTCTGTGCCTGGCGGACTCGGGCTGACTCAGGTACAGGGCGCAGATGTCATTGACCTTCGCTGCACGTGTCCCGTTCGAGTTGATCAGCCAGATCCGGTCAGCACTCAAGCCGCGTGCAGACATTGAAATATGGCCTTCATATGAATCGTCGGGAAACCAGATCTTTTCACCGGGCTTTTTTTCGGTTCGCGCATAGGCATTGAAAGCCAGGTTTTCTTCGCCAGGCACAACTTCAATATTGCGGGTGTCGAGCAAATAGGTAAACCCGATGCGCTGATTTTGCCTTTTTGCGATGTAGTGCTTGTCATGGAAACGCAAGAGCGGGATACCTGAGCTGTCCTCGTCGCTGCTGGATGAACTGTCGTCGCTGCTGGATGAACTGTCGTCGCTACTGGATGAACTATCGTCACTGCTGGATGAACTGTCGTCACTGCTACTTTTGCCTCTTTCTTCGTATCTGCCGGCTCCGCTGTAGTCGATTAATTCCCCTGGGTATTTGTGATGCTGAGTGTCATACAGCAACGCTTCCACGTCTGGAGCGCTGCGAGCATGTACATATGCCTCCGACAGACTGAACGTTGCGCTCACGGCTTTTTGTGTGGTTGATCCAATACCGTGTTTCTGGCGTGGGCGCATGTGATCCTCGAAAAACTCGAAGGGGTTGCGGTCGTCCCCCCTGAACATGGCCGGAATATCGGTTCTGTATAAACAGTTGTATTTGTTGCGCTGGTAACCGGCCTTTGTGAGCAGGGCGTTGAGAAATGGACGGGTGAAGTTGTCGGAGAAGGCTATGTTGCCGGTTGACTGGTTTCTGAGGTGCAGTATCTCGGGCAGCAGTTCTTCGTAGACTTCATCGAACCGATGAGGGTTGGTTTCGTCCATGGAAGAATGTCTGAGGTCCTCAGCCCACTGGGGAATGCGCGCTTGGGCCTGCATGTCACTGACCAGTCGTGAGAGCTGTCGTGTCGACAGGTTGTAGGGTTGAATCTGGCGGGTAATCTCCTCCCGCGATTTCGCGGCGGGTCCCGTACTTGTCAGGGATCGAAGTTGTTCGATCAGTTGGTCTCTCAATGCTCCGTACTCAACGGACTTCGTAATGTAGTCGGGCACTGCGGGACTATCCGCTTTGGGGTATTGCTCGTCCGCCAGGCGTGGGCGTTGTGCCTCGGCTCCGGTTTGCGCTTGCGGGTTGTCCAGCTTGCGTTTGTGTACTTCACGTTGGCGCCTGGCGACCGAATCGAGACTGACCCTGTCGAGTTGCGCCGCCCATTGCTCGACCGAATAGTTCAGAGGCTCTATTCGCCGGTTAAATTCATCCCGGCTCATATGTGGCGCCAACCAGCGGCGAAGTTCATCGAGAAGATACGATTTCTGAAGCCGCTCCTGTCGAATGGAGGCCCATCGCGGCTTCATCCCGGTGACCGTGACTTCGTCGCGGAAACGGGTGATATCACTACCGGAAAGATCGTACATATCCCACAGTTCACGGTCGGTCCACGCCGCTAGCTTGGCCGCCGGCTGGTCGATCGGAGTCGAGCCCGGTTCGACTTTGACGAACGAACCGTTGTCATCCTGAAAAGCTATATGGGTTTCGGGTCCTACGTGTGCGTCCAGGCCTCTTTTTCGATGCAGAACGACGTATCCCTGAAGGTTTGTTGCGTCCGGGTTCCAGACATAGTGTGTGCTATCAAGGTAGATGCGTGGAGCGATAGCAGTCGTTGACATGTTTACCGGCGGCGGGGCGGGGGGATCGAGGCTCCAGCTTTTTCCATCGTTGTTCAGGTGCAATACCGGTCCGCTGGGAGTCACTTCGAAGCGACGTTGTGCCCGGTATGTGTTCGTGCCGGCGTCATAGCTGACTTGGACAGTACCGTTGCCCGGGATGTCGGCGTACAGGCGTTGGGCATGGATTCGCAAGCCAGCGTCGTTTGGCGGGGGCAACGTGTTTGCCGAGTAGACCGACACTCGAAACCCATTCAACGGATCATTGCCGAGAGGACGTGTCGGCACCGTGGACCCCGCGAGTGCCTGTGTTTGTATCGGCTGCGGGACATCGGGCAACAGGCCGGGTGTCAGCCCAGGCGGATGGGGCGTGCCATCAGCCCATCCCGCAGCAGGTTGCATCGCCTCCAGCCCTGTGTTCACACGGGGAGGCGGCAGCGACGCATCCGTTTGCAGTCGCGGCGGGGTCGTCGTCGGCAGCTCAGGCAGGTTGATTTTGGGTATCGAAGTTATCGGTGGTTTGGGTGCCATGTTGGAATCCTTTCCAGTGTGGAAGCGGCAGCCGCTTCGTTGTTTGAATGAGATCAGGTGTGGCGCAATTCGATCATTGATCCATTGGGGTTTCATTCACGGGGGCGCGCGCGATGTGCATGTCCTCATGTCGCAGCTTGCGCGACCAGTCACCTTCGAGCGTCCAGTCCTCGGCGACGCTGTCGTAGTAAATGGCTTTGCGGTCATCGTCACGCAATTGCAGATGGCGGATGAGCACCAGGTCGGTCATCGGTTCGTTGCCTTGGCGATGCAGGCTGATCTCTGCCTGGATCGCGTCGATGCTGGAATAGGCCTGGGCATTGATTTCTGCCAGAAGCACCACGGCAAATTCCTGTTCGACGTCGTATCGGTGACCGGATGAGGTGAACACACGCACCGTTTCCATCAGCGCTTCACCGGTCTCGTCATTGGGCAGCAGAACAAGGATGTGACCGACCCATAGTTGTGCGCCGCTCAGGTGGATGTGCTCGCGGCCGATCGTCTCACTCAGGTGCTGTGTATGAATATTCCATATTGAGGTACCGATGGCAGTGGCTATCGAGACCGAAGTCGACAGCCTGAGGATGGTGTCGGCCGCCGGATGAATGTCGTAGGTCGCGGCCTGTCCCTCCAGCACGAGAATGCCGGCCTGCGGCGCGGCTTGGATGTCCACACGCAGGTCCTGCGGTTTAAGCACGGTGGGCGGGTGGGCAGCGGGTTGCTGGATCAGGTAGTGACCGCTGCGCTCAACCAGCGAGCCGGGCGTCAATACAGTCCTGTGACCCTGTTGGAGTTGGTCTTCAAGATAGGAATGGTGCGGCAGTCCTACCCGATAGGAGATTGCGTCGCGCATGATGAGCACAAAGTTGTGTGTGGGCATCAGCCCCGACGCGATCAGGTTGCCCATGACATTGCTACCAACCCCAGGGCGATTACGGGCCATGTCTTTGAGCGTCAGGCGCTTTTGATCCGTGAAACGCAAGGTCAAGTTGACGTCCTGATAACGCAGGTAGTCGGAGTTGATGTTGCGAGTTGACCTGATCGTGTAGTCAGCCTCTACGGCTTCTATTTCATGACTGTCGTAGTCCAGGAAAAGTGTGCTGAGCGTTGTTTCGCTCACGTGCCGGACAGCCAGTACGGTCGACGCCAAATGTCGATGGACGAAGTAGCTTGAGTGCGGTGCGCTGGAGGCGACATAGTCTCCTCCCTTCAACAGTTGCGGCGGGGTTGCAGGTTTGCCCCGCGCCAGGATGATTGCGTTGACGTCGACGCTGACGTCGCCATCGAGCTGTTGCGGCAAGTCAGGTTTGAGTGAGTAGAGATCCCTGGTGCGCACTATCAGTTTGTCGTTCTGCAGCAGGCGTTTGTCCGCTTCCTGGCGATACACGCCTTTGACCTTGACGGTGATCTGCGGCAGTTCTCCATCGATGCCGTCAAGGGCGGACAGCACCAGTGAAGTCCCTTCGACCCGCCAGCCTTGAATGCGTTCGAGCGTCCAGTCGAGGTCTATGAGGCTGGGGTCCTGGCCATCTTCGATCAGTGTGGTGGCACCGGTTTTGTCGGCGATGATGTAGTGATCTTCGCCAGGGCCGCCGTTGACCTGGCTGTTTGGCCCTTTGATCACAATCGTGTCGACACCCGCGCCGGTGTCGGCAATGTCCGCGTTTCCGCGCAGGACGATTCGGTCCGCCTGCGAACTGCCGGTGATGCTATTCGCGGCGTCCGCCAGTGTTTCCAGAGCCTCTATTGATTCAAAGCGTAGCGGCGGAGTATCGTGGCTGGCGCGCAGGTTCAGTTGCCCTGTCTGCAGGTTGATGTGCACGCCCTGATGCGGCTTGTCCCGCGAGATCCTGCCCTCCAGTTGCAACGTGTCATTGCCCTCGCCACCGCGCAGCCGACTGCCTGACAGATCGCTAGGCCGGAGCGTGTCGTCGGCTATCCGAAAACTGAAAAAATCGTCCTTGTCGCCACCGGTTAGAGTCTTTTTCCCCGCGCCGTAGCTGAACTGGTTGGGTTTGTCCCTGACTCCCACAACCGTGTCATTGCCGCCTCCCAGTTGCCAGAGGATCGACTTGTGTTCGCCCGCGCTGCCGAGGATTGCGCCCGGAATGTGGCTGATACCTTCACTGGCATCGAACGCGTCGTCGGTTTCTTTGATGACCGCTTCCTTTTCCTCGATGTAGGGACTTTCGCCGCCGGCTTCGTCCCACTGGTATTTCCAATGTCTGACGGACTGCAATTCGACTTGATAGCTGCCTAACACGACCGCTTCGACCGTGTCTTTCAATTCGCTATCCAGCCAGCCTCGGGCCGTCTTTCTCAGCAACTCGCCATAGTTGCTGTCGGTTTTGGCGACGAGGTAGCGGTCGAGGATGTCTTGATCCATGGTTTGCCCGGTGAATGCAAACCAACCCGAGCGCAAGCGTTCGTGAGTGCTCAACGTAATGTAATCGTCGATGTCATCAACCTGGCGGGCGGCGCCGTAGATCCTTGCGCCGAGAATAAGCACGGCACCTGCGGCAATGCCTATCGGACCCGCAGCACTGAAACCGGCAAGTGCTGCGATGCCCAGAACAATGCTCAGCCCGGCGCTGGTCAGGCTGAGCGCTGCATTGAAGTAGTGATCCCGAGCCTCTTTGCCGGTGGCGCTGGCGGCGTCATTGAACGCTTTGATGGCGGTGTAGATATCGAACGGAAGCGTCAGGATGCTGGCAAGCAGGCCGGCTCCGCGTGCCAGATACTTGCCGGCACTGGTTGTGCTGAACCCTGTGAATACCTTGCCGCCACTGAGCATCATGTTTCTGCCAATGTTTTCCAGCCCCCGCTCGAGGAACAAAGAACCCATCTCGGCAGTGATCCCGCCGACGTTGATGCCCGCTTCACCCATGTCACCTTTCTTCAATGCCTCTGCGGTGCCCATGATCCCGCTGTAGATACCGTAGCCCTGTAGCCCGACACCCATGCTGGTCATGCCGCGGCTTTTGACCTTGTCGGCCCAGCTCGGCAGATTCTCCGGCAGTGATGGGGTATTTAATGTGAGTTGCTGGGCGGAGCCCAAGAGTTTGCCAAGGTTCTGCATGGACGCTGACAAGTTGGAGGAGGATGCTGAAAGCAAAGATGGGGCGCTGGCCGAGCGCAGAACGCCAAGTTCAAACAACAACCCCGCGCAAGTGTCGCTGTGTTGAGGGGATTGCAGCCTGCTTTCGATCTTGACCGGATCAAATTGCACGGCGTTTATGAACGTCTGGTCGGGCTCGAGTTGAATCGGATGACTTGCGTCGATCACCTGTCCATTGAGTCTGGCGCCCATTTCATACAGGTCCTGGCGACTAATGGTGAACTCGCCAATGCGCACAGGGCCATGTTGTTGATCCTGAAGGGTCAGCCTCCGCCGACGCTGCTGATCTACGGTGTTGTATAAGCCGACTTCTGCCGCAGGTAATGGATAAGTTTCGGTGATGCGAATGTTTGTTGGCTGTGTTAGATCATTCTCGATAGGTATGAAGTGTATTGACATGGTTTGAGTGCCGCTTTTTTAGTTTGTGCATTGGTTTTAGAGTGGGTTGTCATGGTGGTTCTCCATAAGTTTTATTGAGGGAGGAAGAGTGTGTGCGGTATATATTTGTGGCATTCGTTAGATGATGTATCCAGACCCAGTCGCCCACGTGGTGTGTGCGCGACTGCAATATTGAGCCGGAACTAATGCAACGACGAATCAGCAGGCAAACCGCGACAGCGCGCGGAGGCGATGCTAAAGAGAAGACATTGAATTGCCTTGGGGCCGCAAGGCCGCAAAGCCAGTCACCACTGAACTATTTGCCGAGTTTTCGCAGTTCATCCGACTCGACAATCCGCACCCCATCCTGCTCCTCCAGGGCCAGGCGCCACATGGCGCGGGCCAGTTGGCAGGCTTCGATGCCATGGTATTTGCCGGGAATCAGCCGAGACAGTGGACCGGCGACTTTCTCGGCAAAGCGCGGCTCGATGCGCTCGCCCAGCAGCAGCGATGGCCGGCAAATCGTCAATTGCGGCCAGTTTTGCGCGCGCAATGCGTGCTCCATTTCGCCCTTGACCTTGTTGTAGAAAATCGAGGATCTGCGATCGGCTCCCAAGGCGCTGATCACGATCAGGTGTCGCGCTCCCATTTCCCGGGCTCGTTTGGCGAACGCCACGACCATGTCCAGATCCACCGCGCGGAACGCCTCTTCGGAACCGGCTTTTTTGATGGTCGTGCCGAGGCAGCAATAGGCGATGTCGACACGGCCATTGAGTTGCGGCAGAAACTCCGCAGGGTCGCCTACCGGGTTTTCAAGGTGAGGATGTTCGGCCAATGGCCGGCGTGAGGGGGCCAAAACCCGCGTAATCGTTGGCTCATTGAGCAAGCGATCAAGCAAATGTTCACCGGTCAGGCCGGTGGCTCCGGCAAGCAGCACATGCTGAGGCGTCAAGTACATAGTGTTTCTCCCTTGATACTGTCAGCTTAGTTGCTCTTTGCGTCCTTGCTGTCGATCGAGACACTTTGCAGTGCTTTTCTTGCCTGTTGTTTGCGAAGCAACTGCCAGTGCGAAAGGACGGTTTTTGGCGCCCAGATCTGCGGTTCGGAGGCTTCGAAGTTGTCGGCCAGCTCCCGCTCGGCGACGGTGGCCCTGGCCAGTTTGAAGGCTTGTTCCAGATCGTCGGTCTGGTTCAGCGCCTGGGCGAACAAGGCATCGCCGAAGTAGGTGAAGTTGGCTTCCTCCGAACAGCCGAACGACACGCGGTCGGCCCGCGAAGCGGTCATGATCAGGGTGCGCTCGTCCTTGAGGGCGGGGATGAAACCGCCGGAATAGCAGGACGAAATCACGATGACCTTGTCGCGGTTCTTCAGCGGAGCGAGGACGGCCGCCAGTTCATCGGCCGGCAGATCGGCCAGCTCCATGCGCGGCTGGTCGAGTACCAGCTCGTGTTCGCTGGTGCCATGGCTGGTCAGGTAAATGAATATCAGGTCTTCGGGACCGCTGCGTTCGGCCAGGGTCAGCGCAGCGCGGCGCAGGTTCTCCCGGGTGGCCATCGGGCGGTCGCCGAGGTGGTCGCGATGGTTGACCAGGCGGATCTGGCCAAAGGCGCCGAAACGACTGTTGAGCATATTGGCGACATAGTCGGATTCACGCAGGAACACACTCTGTTTGCCATCGCCGCCGAGGGTCAGGGTGTACAGTTCCACCGCTGGCGTCGAGGCCGGCACACCACCCAGCGCTTCTTCGAGCAGACGCCCCTGGGCCAGCAAACCGAGTTCGAGCGTGTCCGGCAGCAGCTTGCCATCGGCATCGCGCACTCGCTGACCGTTGACCCAGATACCGCTGAGCACCGAACCATCGGTCAGCACCAGAGTGCCGCGGCCCTGATAGGTGTCGTTGTCGAACTGGCCGATGTAGAAACTGCCGTCGGCCAGGTTCAGTCGCCCCTGACCGCTGAAGCGCCAGTCGTTGAAATGGCCGATGTAGTGACTGCCGTCTGCACCGATCAACTCGCCTTTGCCGTTGAGCGAACCTTCCTTGAACAGACCCAGCCAGACGTCGCCGTCGGCGTTTTCGTAGCGACCTTTCCCGTCCAGTTGATTGTTCTTGAAACCGCCGACGTAGATATCGCCGTCGGCACTGTTGAAGGTTCCCTTGCCTTCCAGCTGACCGTCGACGAAGTGCCCGCTGTACTGGTTGCCGCTGGCGTCGCCGCGCTGGCCCTCGCCATTGGGTTTGCCGTGGGCGAACTGGCCCTGGTAGGCGCTGCCGTCTTCGAGTTCGAGGCGGCCGAGCCCGGAAAACTGATCGGCCTTGAACTCGCCGCGGTAGGTCATGCCGTTTTCTTTGAGGGTGCCTTCACCGTTACGCCGGCCCAGTTTGAAACCGCCGTTGTAACGGCTGCCGTTGGTGCTCAAGGCGCCTTGGCCGTCGAACAACCCTTGATTGAATTGCCCGCGATAGACCTCGCCATTGCTGCCGTGCCATTCACCCTGGCCGTGCCATTGGCCTTTATCGAACTCACCGGCGTACCAGCTGCCATTCGGGTAGTCGATCCGGCCCTGGCCTTGCAGCAAGCCATTGACCATGTCGCCACGATAGCGTCCGCCGTCCGGCAGCCGCGCATCAGGGGGCAACAGCGATTCGCCGTCTCCGCAAGCGGTGAGCATCAGGGTCAAGGCAATGAGTGCAAGTGAGCGCATAGCGGGTTCCGGGCAATTAGGCGACCGAGTATGCCGCAGCTATGTGTCCATATACAGTCGATAGAATGGCTGGGGGCGCGAAACAGCGGGCGCTGCTTCGCATTCCGGAAGGTTTACACGAAGCAGAGTGACAACGGTTCGGCGATATACGCCGGTTTCTCCGAGCCTTCGATTTCCAGGGTGGCGGTGGCCTTGAGCAACCATTGGCCAGGCTTTTTCTCGGTGACTTCGGTCAGGTCGACCTTGAGGCGCACTTTCGAATCGAC
Source organism: Pseudomonas sp. Sample_16 (assembly GCF_004307665.1). Lineage (NCBI taxonomy): Bacteria > Pseudomonadati > Pseudomonadota > Gammaproteobacteria > Pseudomonadales > Pseudomonadaceae > Pseudomonas > Pseudomonas sp. Sample_16. The sequence continues at coordinate 14,813 of NZ_RCOB01000006.1, read as the reverse complement.
CTTGACCGGCTGAATGAAGCGCACGCTGTCCAGGCCGTAGTTGACCACCATTTTCAGGCCTTGCGGCATGACGAGAATGTCTTCCATCAGTTTTGGAATCAGCGACAGCGACAGGAAGCCGTGGGCAATGGTGCTGCCAAATGGCGTTTGTGCGGCTTTGACCGGGTCGACATGGATGAACTGATAATCCCCAGTGGCTTCGGCGAACAGGTTGATTCGCGCCTGATCGATGGTGAGCCATTCGGAACGTCCAAGTTCCTTCCCGACATAATCTTTGAGCTCTGCAACTGGAACATAGGGCATTGAGACTCTCCTTGGGTTCATCGCTTTTATAGTTTTGAGTGGGGGGGGGGATTTGACCTCCCGGATTACCACTTTAGATCAACATGGCAATTTGCTCCGGTCAACCGACCATGCTTTTGGCGAATGCCGTTGTATAGGGCAGGCATGCTTATAATGCCCAGGCCAATGCGGGTGACGGATTTTGCGGGAGATGAAAGATGTTGTTACGTGGCCTGACCTGGCTGGTGCTGTTCCAATTGCTCGGCACCGCGATCAACCATTTGCTGCTGCCGTTCCTGCCAGGTCCGATCATCGGCCTGTTGCTGTTGCTGGTGTTTCTGATCAGTCGCGGCCAGGTCGGTGAGCCGCTGAACCTGGCGGCCAGCAGTCTGTTGCGTTATCTGCCCTTGTTGCTGGTGCCCCCGGCGGTGGGTGTGATGGTGTATGCCGCCGACATCGCCGCGGATTTCTGGGCCATCGTCGGCGCGCTGTTTTTGTCGCTGTTGCTGTCGATGGCTTTCGCCGGTGTGTTGATGCAGCGACTGGTCAAACGTCATGTTCACCCAGAGGACAACCAATGATCTTCGACTGGCATGGCGCTTGGGCGTCGGTGATCCACCATCCCCTGTTCGGCATTGGCATCACCCTCGGCGCCTATCAACTGGTACTGGCGGCCTACGAGAAAACCCGCTGGATCTTTTTGCAGCCGGTGCTGGTCTCCATGTTGCTGGTGATCGGTGTGCTGGTGGGCTGCGGCCTGACTTATGTCGAGTACCGCAAGAGCACCGAGATCCTCAGCATCCTGCTCGGCCCGGCGACGGTCGCGCTGGCGGTGCCGCTTTACCTTAATCTGCGGCGGATTCGGCAGTTGTTCTGGCCGATTTTTACTACGCTGGTGATAGGCGGAGTGGTTGCTACAGTCCTTGGCGTGCTTCTGGGTTGGTGGTTCGGTGCTGAACACATGATCCTGATGACCATGGCGCCGAAGTCGGTCACTTCGCCGATTGCGATGTTGGTGGCCGAACAGATCGGTGGTGTCGCGGCATTGGCTGCGGTGTTCGTGTTGATTACCGGTGTGATCGGCGCGATCTTTGGTCCGAGTCTGTTGACCCGGCTCGGCGTCCACAGCCCCGAGGCTCGGGGTATGGCGCTGGGCATGACCGCCCATGCTGTCGGCACGGCGGTGGCGATGCAGGAAAGTGAAGAATGTGGCGCCTTCGCGGCGCTGGCGATGAGTCTGATGGGCGTGGCCACGGCGGTGTTGCTGCCGTTGGCGGTGTCGATGGTGGTGTAAGGAAATGTCTATGAGTCTGCCGCTTTTCCCACTCAATACAGTGTTGTTTCCCGGCTGCATCCTCGACTTGCAGATTTTCGAGGCGCGCTACCTGGACATGATCGGTCGCTGCATGAAACAGGGCGGCGGCTTCGGCGTGGTCTGCATCCTGGAGGGCGAAGAAGTCGGCATCGCTCCGGCGGGGTACGCGCTGGTGGGGTGTGAGGCGCTGATCACCGATTTCAAGACACAGGACAATGGTCTGTTGGGGATTCGGGTTCAGGGTGGCCGGCGCTTCAACATTCTGCGCACCGAACTGCAACGTGATCAGTTGATCGTGGCAGAGGTCGAGTGGCTCGACGAGGAGCCGGAACAGCCGCTGCAGGACGAGGATGCCGATCTGGTGGCATTGCTCAAGGCCTTGGCTGAACACCCGATGGTCGAAGCGCTGAACATGGGAACCGAAGCGACCGGTCAGCAATCGCTGGCCAATCAGCTGGCTTACCTGTTGCCGTTCGCCGAACTGGACAAGATCGACCTGCTGCAACTCGATGATCCGCAACAGCGGCTGGATGCGATCCAGGCGCTGCTGGACGAGTTGCAGGGCGAGCTGTTTGCCTGAGGCTGGTTAATAGGCGTACCGCAGCATCGTATGCGGCAAATGCCGCAACACAAAGAACCCGAACAGAGCCACCAGCGACGGCAAGATCAGCCACCAGACCTTCGGTGGCATGGAATTGAGCTGAACCTTGCGCTGGCTCAGCCACAGGCTGGCCGCGCAGACGCAGGCCGCCAGCATCGCACCGGCCAATACATCGGTTGGCCAGTGCGCGCCGAGATAAACCCGCGACAGGGCAATTGCCAGTGCTGGCAAACAAGCCACCAGCAACCAGGTCAGACGCATCCGCGGCGGTTGTCCGCGTCCCGCCAGCACGGCCAGAGTCAGGAACAGCGCAAATGCGCCGGATGCATGACCGCTGGGCATGCTGTAGCTGGTCAGGGGATCGCTCAGCACTTCCGGCCGCACGCGGGCGAAAAAGCCTTTGGTCACGGTATTGGCCAGCGCAGTGCACAGCAACGTGCCGCAAGCGAAGATCGCCTGGCGCCATTGTCGGGTGATCAGCAGAAGCGCCACCAGCAAGGCACTGAACAGCAGCATGATGTGGAATTCGCCGATCAGCGTGAGGACGACGGCCACTTCATCGAGTGCGGGTTTGCGATGCTCCTGCACCAGGGCCATCACGCCTTGATCCAGCGCGGTCAGGTGTGGATAACCGACGAACAGCCCGGCGAGAATCAGCAGGCTCATCCCGGTAATGAAAACGGTGGCGTTGCGATGTCGGCGCAAACTGCTGGTTGCACTCAATCCGACCATCACGGCGATGGCGCCGGCGACGATCCCGGCCTCAGGCCAGAAACCTTCAGGCAGCGGCAGGCGGATCGCTGCCCCGGTGGCCCAACCCGGCAGCAGATACGCCACCGACCAGCCTGCGCCAGCCAACAGGCTGACGGCGAAGAAACGCGGGAAAGGCATGTCGAACATGCCGGCCACCATCGGCAGCATCGGGCGCAACGGGCCGATAAAGCGTCCGACCAACAGGCTGGCGATGCCGTAGCGCTGGAAGTATGACTCCGCCCCGGCGATCCACTCGGGGTGATGACGCAAGCCTGGCAGGCGCCGGATGTTCTGGTGGAAGTGGCGCCCCAGGAAATACGACACCACATCGCCCAACACGCCGGCGAGGAAACCCAGCAATAGCGTTTCACTCAGCGACAACGCCCCACTGCCTGCCAGTACCGCGACGGCAAACAGCAACACCGTGCCGGGCACGATCAGGCCGGCAATCGCCAGGCATTCGACAAAGGCCACGATGAAAACCGCCGCCGCCAGCCATTGCGGGTTGACCGTCAGCCACCCGGTCACGCTATCGAGCCATTGGCCCATAAAGACAACTCCATTGAATGTTCAGTTGATCCTGTTGAGAACACATCACTCTGAATACACCCGCTCCCACAGGAGTCAGTGTTGGTCAGCATTCAGCCCAGCATAAAATAGTCGCGCCCTTCGACCTGACCCCGTCGCAGCGGGTTCCGTGTGCACCAGGCAGCGTAGGCCGAGTCGACAAAGCGGTACATCAGATGTTCATCTCGTCCATGGGGGATGCCCAGGCGCGTGGTCTGGATAACGTGGGCAGGGGACTGGCCGACATCTTCAACCAGCAGCACCTCGTGGTCGAAGCGCTTGGCATCCCAGACCGGTACCTTCAGCCCCAACGACTTGCACAGCAGGGTTTGCCCGGCGCAGAGCTTTTGCGGTGGGCGAGGGCGGCCCCGGGCGTCGGGGTTGTTCAACAGCATCTGCGCCAGGCTCGCCGGGCCGCTCACGTCGTCGACCCACGGGTAAGCCGATTTGATCAGCACTGCGTTGCCCGGACCTTGGGCGCTGAAGTTCAGGGAGTCGCCACCCCGGGCGTAATACATATAAATGTGACCGCCATCCAGAAACAAAGCCTTACGTTTTTCTGTGTAGCCGAGCGACGCATGACTGCCTTTTTCGGCGCAGTAATAGGCTTCGGTTTCAATGATCCTTGCGCTGAGCCACAGTCCGTTGACCCGATGCCGAATGACTTTCCCGAGCAGGTCCCGGGCAAGAATTTGCGCGTCGCGGTCGAAAAATGCGTCCGCAAGGCCCGTGGGCAGGCTCATGGCGGACGTTCGGACAGTCAGATTGGACATGATGAACAGTGTTTATCAGGGCTGATTGAGTGGTGATGATAACAATTTGCAGCTTAATCCCGGCTGAACGTCGGCAATTTGCTCTCCATTTCGACCATCCGCCCGTCACCGCTGTTAGTCAGGAGGCACGACAGCTATAATCTGCCGCTTTACTCTTTACCAAGACCTTAGAAAAGACCACGCCCAGACCATGACTGAGTCCGTTCTTGACTACATGACCCGCTTGGGTCGCGCCGCCCGCGAAGCTTCCCGCGTGATTGGCCGCGCCAGCACTGCGCAGAAAAACCGCGCCTTGCAGGCCGCCGCCAACGCACTGGACGCCGCCCGCGCCGAGTTGACCGCAGCCAATGAGCTGGACTTGGCAGCCGGCCGCGCCAACGGTCTTGAACCGGCTTTGCTTGAACGCCTGGCGCTGACGCCGGCGCGTATTGACGGCATGATCGTCGGTTTGCGCCAGGTGGCCGCGCTGCCGGACCCGGTCGGAGCGATCCGTGACATGAGTTTCCGTCCGTCGGGTATCCAGGTCGGCAAGATGCGCGTGCCCTTGGGCGTCATCGGGATCATTTACGAATCCCGTCCGAACGTCACCATCGATGCCGCCAGCCTGTGCCTGAAATCCGGCAACGCGACCATTCTGCGTGGCGGGTCGGAGGCCATTCATTCCAATCGTGCCATCGCTGCCTGCATCCAGCGCGGACTGGCCGAGGCCGAATTGCCGGCCGCGGTGGTGCAAGTGGTCGAAACCACTGACCGTGCCGCCGTCGGCGCGCTGATCACCATGCCCGAATACGTCGATGTCATCGTGCCTCGCGGCGGTCGCGGCCTGATCGAGCGCGTCAGTCGAGATGCTCGCGTGCCAGTGATCAAACACCTGGACGGCATTTGCCACGTTTACGTCAGCGAACACGCGGACCTGGCGAAGGCCCAGCGCATCGCGTTCAACGCCAAAACCTACCGTTACGGCATCTGCGGTGCCATGGAAACGCTGCTCGTCGACCAAACCGTCGCCAAAGATTTTCTTCCGGCGATGGCGGCCCAGTTCCGCGAGAAAGGTGTCGAGCTGCGTGGCTGTGAACGCACCCGGGCAATCATCGATGCCGTGCCGGCCACCCTCGATGACTGGAGTACCGAGTACCTCGACGCGATTCTGTCGATCCGCGTGGTCGACGGGCTGGAACAGGCTATAGAGCACATCAACCATTACGGCTCGCACCACACCGATTCGATTGTCAGCGAACACCAGGGCGACACCCGGCGTTTCGTGGCTGAAGTCGATTCGTCGTCGGTGATGATCAACACCCCGACCTGCTTTGCCGATGGCTTCGAATACGGATTGGGTGCCGAGATCGGCATTTCTACTGATAAGCTGCACGCCCGCGGCCCGGTCGGCCTCGAAGGACTGACCTGCGAGAAGTACATCGTGGTCGGTGATGGCCAGTTGCGCGGACAGGAGCCGGTCTGACTTGGGCGACTTCGACCCGTCAGCCCCGTCGACCGTCAGCGAGCCAGTGCCTCGCCGTATTGGCGTGCTGGGTGGAACGTTCGACCCGGTGCACATCGGTCATTTGCGCGGTGCGCTGGAAGTTGCCGAGACCCTGGGCCTCGATGAGCTGCGCCTGACACCAAGTGCCAGGCCGCCCCATCGGAATACGCCGCAGGTGTCGGCGAAGGACCGTCTGGCGATGGTCGAGTGCGCGGTGGCCGGTGTGGCACCGTTGGTGGTGGACGCCCGCGAATTGCAGCGGGACAAACCGTCCTACACCATTGATACCCTGGAGTTGATGCGTGCCGAAATGGCCGCCGAGACCCAGGTTTTTCTGCTTTTGGGCTGGGACGCATTTTGCGGCCTGCCCACTTGGCACCGCTGGGAAGAGTTGCTCCAGCATTGCCATATCCTGGTGTTGCAACGCCCGGATGCCGACAGCGAACCGCCGGATGCCTTGCGCAACCTGCTGGCAGCGCGCTCGGTGAGCGACCCGCTGGCCCTCAAAGGGCCGAGCGGACAGATTGCATTCGTCTGGCAGACACCGCTCGCGGTATCCGCCACCCAGATCCGTCAACTGCTGGCCAGCGGTAAGTCGGTACGTTTCCTGGTGCCCGACGCGGTCCTGGCCTACATCGATGCGCACGGACTCTACCGTGCGTCGAACTGAATAGGAGTGCCTCAAGGCACGTGGCAACAACGTGTATTGAAGCGCCCGAACAAACGAGCAAAACGAGTTTTTTATGACGAACAACGAAGTAAACAAAGTTAAGCGCAAAGGCACGTTCAAGAGTGCCCCGCTGCCTGAGAAAGTCCTGGCTGCCGAGCCGCCTAAAGGCGACGAACTGGTCAAGATCGCGGTAGCGGCCCTGGAAGACGTCAAGGCCCAGGACGTTCTGGTCATCGACGTTCGCGACAAGCAGAGCATCACCGACTACATGATCATCGCCACCGGTACTTCCAACCGCCAGATCGGCGCGATGCTGGACAAGGTTCGCGAAGCCGTCAAAGCCTTGGGCATCAAGCCGCTGGGTGAAGAAGGCAAGGGCGACAGCGACTGGGTGCTGCTGGACATGGACGACGTGATCGTCCACATGATGACCTCCAACGCCCGTCAGTTCTACGACCTGGAGCGCCTGTGGAAAGGCGCCGAGCAGAGCCGTGCCGCCGACGGCAAACACCACAGCCCTGAAGTTGGTCACGAGCATTTCAACAAGCTCAACAAAGACCAGGAATAAGGAACGGCTGTGCGACTGCGACTGATCGCCGTCGGTTCCCGCATGCCCAAGTGGGTGGAAGAAGGCTGGCATGAATATGCCAAGCGTCTTCCGTCCGAGCTGGCGCTGGAACTGGTGGAAATACCGCTCAATACCCGGGGCAAGAACGCCGACGTGGCGCGCTTTATCCGTCAGGAAGGCGAAGCCATGCTGGCCAAGGTCGGGCCGAACGAGCGTATTGTCACCCTCGAAGTCCACGGCAAGCCCTGGAGTACCGAGCAACTGGCGGTGGAACTCGATCGCTGGCGGCTGGACTCGCGCACTGTCAATTTCATGGTCGGTGGCCCCGAGGGGCTGGCGCCGGAAGTCTGTGCCCGCGCCGATCAGCGTTGGTCGCTCTCGCCGTTGACGTTGCCGCATCCGTTGGTGCGCATCCTCATCGGCGAACAGCTGTATCGTGCCTGGACAGTTCTGTCCGGCCACCCTTACCACAAGTAGTTCTGCCCTCATGCCTCAGCCGATCCGCATCAAGGACCACGAAAAAGACGCCCGTCTGGTGCGTGGCCGCGTCGTGTTCGGGGCAATTGCCGTGGTGGTGCTGATTGGCGTGCTGATCGCGCGTCTGTATTTCCTTCAAGTGATCCAGTACGACTACCACTCGACCCTGTCGGAAAACAACCGCGTCCACGTACAACCGATTCCGCCGACTCGCGGCTTGATTTTCGACCGCAACGGCGTGGTGATCGCCGACAACCGGCCGAGTTTCAGCCTGAGCATGACCCGCGAGCGGTCCGGCGACTGGCAGCAAGTGCTCGACGTCATCGTCGAAGTATTGGAGATGACGCCCGAGGACCGGGTGATTTTCGAAAAGCGCATGCGTCAGGGACGTCGGCCGTTCGAGCCGGTGCCGATCCTGTTTGAGCTGACCGAAGAACAGATTGCCCGGATCGCCGTCAACCAGTTCCGCCTGCCGGGCGTGGAAGTGGTGGCGCAACTGGTTCGCCACTATCCGCAGGGCGCGCACTTTGCGCACTCGGTGGGTTACATGGGGCGGATCAACGAGAAAGAGCTCAAGACCCTCGACCCGGTCAATTACAGCGGCACCCATCACATCGGCAAAACCGGTATCGAACGCTTTTACGAGCCCGAACTGCACGGCCAGGTGGGTTACGAAGAAGTCGAAACCAACGCTCGGGGCCGCGTTTTACGGGTACTCAAGCGTACCGATCCGATTCCCGGCAAGGACATCGTGCTGAGCCTGGACATCAAGTTGCAGGAAGCCGCTGAAGCCGCGCTCGGCGGGCGGCGCGGCGCTGTCGTGGCGCTGGACCCGAAAACCGGTGAAGTGCTGGCGATGGTCAGCCAGCCGAGTTTCGATCCGAACCTGTTCGTCACCGGCATCAGCTTCAAGGCCTATTCCGAACTGCGCGATTCCATCGACCGGCCGTTGTTCAACCGCGTCCTGCGCGGCCTGTATCCACCGGGATCGACGATCAAGCCAGCGGTGGCGATTGCCGGTCTTGACGCGGGCGTGGTGACAGCGTCGAGCCGGGTATTCGATCCGGGCTACTACATGCTGCCCAACTACGACCACAAGTATCGCAACTGGAACCGCACCGGCGACGGCTTCGTCGACCTCGATACGGCGATCATGCGTTCCAACGACACCTACTTCTATGACCTGGCGCACAAGCTGGGGATCGATCGGCTGTCGGCCTACATGACCAAGTTCGGCATCGGCCAGAAAGTCTCTCTGGACATGTTCGAAGAGTCGCCTGGCTTGATGCCGTCCCGCGAGTGGAAGCGTGCGACCCGCCGTCAGGCATGGTATCCGGGCGAAACGCTGATTCTCGGGATCGGTCAGGGCTACATGCAATCGACTCCGTTGCAGTTGGCCCAGGCCACCGCGCTGGTGGCCAACAAAGGCATCTGGAATCGCCCGCATCTGGCCAAGACCATCGAAGGCGCGAAGCCGGTGGATGAAAATCCCATGCCGGACATTATCCTGCGCGACCCGTCGGACTGGACCAAGGTCAACCACGGCATGCAGCAGGTCATGCATGGCGCCCGGGGCACCGCGCGCAAGGCTTCGATCGGTGCGCAGTACCGGATCGCCGGCAAGAGCGGTACGGCTCAGGTGGTGGCGATCAAGCAAGGCGAGAAGTACGACCGCTCCAAGGTTCAGGAGCGCCACCGTGACCACGCTTTGTTCGTTGGCTTTGCGCCGGCCGACGACCCGAAAATCGTGGTGTCGGTGATGGTGGAGAACGGCGAGTCCGGCTCCGGCGTGGCAGCGCCCGTGGTGCGTCAAGTCATGGACGCCTGGTTGCTCGATGAGAGCGGTCATCTGAAAGCCGAATACGCCAGTCCTATCAGCGCGGAGGCTACGGCCCGTGAAGAATAATTTCGATCGCATGCTTTCCAGCGAGGATGTGATGCGTCGCCGGGCGACGTTGTTGCAACGCATGCACATCGACGGCCCTTTGCTGATCCTGTTGCTGACCCTCGCCGCCGGCAGCCTGTTCGTGCTGTATTCGGCCAGTGGCAAAAGTTGGGATCTGCTGGGCAAACAAGCCACCTCGTTCGGTATTGGCCTGGTGGCGATGATCGTCATCGCCCAATTCGAACCGCGATTCATGGCGCGTTGGGTGCCGCTGGGCTACGTGGTCGGTGTGATGCTGCTGCTGGTGGTGGACATCATGGGCCACAACGCCATGGGCGCGACACGCTGGATCAATATTCCCGGGGTGATCCGCTTCCAGCCCTCGGAGTTCATGAAAATCCTGATGCCGGCGACTATCGCCTGGTATCTGTCCAAACGCAGTCTGCCACCGCAGCTTAAACACGTGGGCGTCAGCCTGATGCTGATCGGCGTGCCGTTCATTTTGATTGTGCGGCAACCGGACCTCGGCACCTCGCTGCTGATCCTGGCCGGTGGTGCATTCGTGCTGTTCATGGGTGGCCTGCGCTGGCGCTGGATTCTCAGCGTACTGGCCGCAACGGTGCCCGTGGCCATCGCCATGTGGTTCTTCGTCATGCACGATTACCAGAAGCAGCGGGTCCTGACGTTCCTCGACCCTGAGAGTGATCCGCTGGGCACTGGCTGGAACATCATTCAGTCGAAGGCCGCCATCGGTTCCGGCGGCGTGTTCGGCAAGGGGTGGCTATTGGGCACCCAGTCGCACCTGGACTTTCTCCCGGAAAGCCATACCGACTTCATCATTGCGGTCATGGGCGAAGAGTTCGGTCTGGTGGGCATTTGCGCGCTGTTGTTGATCTACCTGCTGTTGATCGGGCGCGGGCTGGTGATTACCGCCCAGGCCCAGACATTGTTCGGCAAGTTGCTGGCCGGCGCGCTGACCATGACGTTTTTTGTTTATGTTTTCGTCAATATCGGTATGGTCAGCGGCCTGTTGCCGGTCGTGGGGGTGCCGTTGCCGTTCATTAGCTACGGAGGAACTTCGCTGGTGACGCTGCTGTCAGCGTTTGGGGTTTTGATGTCGATCCATACCCATCGTAAGTGGATCGCACAGGTTTGAATAAGGTGAAGAGTTCAATGCAAGTAATGCGTGGCTGGGCGACTCGATACGCGCCGTGGGTCGGCCTGGTAAGCATCCTTGGCACTGCGCAGGAAGCGTTGGCCGGCGATTACGAAGGCACACCGCAAGTGGCCGAATTCGTCGGTGAAATGACCCGCGACTACGGTTTCGCCGGTGAACAGTTGATGGGCGTGTTTCGCGAAGCCGAGCGCAAACAGTCGATCCTGGACGCTATTTCGAAACCCGCCGAGCGGGTCAAGCAGTGGAACGAATATCGCCCGATGTTCATCACCGACGCGCGTATCGCCCGTGGCGTGGATTTCTGGCGCCAGCACGAAGCGGTGCTGGCCCGGGCTGAACAGGAATACGGCGTGCCGGCTCAGGTGATCGTCTCGATCATCGGCGTCGAAACCTTTTTCGGTCGCAATACCGGCAATTTCCGGGTAATCGATGCGTTGTCGACCCTGGGTTTCGACTATCCTCCCCGTGCCGAATTTTTCCGCAAGGAATTGCGTGAGTTCCTGCTGCTGGCGCGTGAAGAGCAGGTCGACCCGTTGACCCTCAAAGGCTCCTACGCCGGGGCCATGGGGCTGCCGCAGTTCATGCCCAGCAGCTTTCGCGCCTATGCGGTGGACTTCGACGGTGACGGCCACATCAATATCTGGAACAACCCGGACGATGCCATCGGCAGCGTCGCCAGCTACTTCAAGCGCCATGGCTGGGTCGCCGGCGAACCGGTGGTCAGCCGCGCCGATGTGCGGGGCGAACAGGTCGATGCAGGTTTGACCACCGGCATCGAGCCGACAAAAACCGTTGGAGAGTTGCGGGCCTTGGGCTGGTCAAGTCATGATGCGCTGCGCGATGATATGCCGGTTACCGCTTTCCGGCTGGAAGGCGACAAGGGGCCTGAATACTGGATGGGCCTGAAGAATTTTTACGCGATCACGCGTTATAACCGCAGCGTGATGTACGCCATGGCCGTACATCAACTGTCTGAACAGCTGGTCCAAGCACGGGGCGTCAAGTAATGCGGGCATTGCCTATGAATAAACCCCTGAAGCTGATGGCACTTGCCGCGTTGGCAGTGCTGGTCGCCAGTTGTTCGACCAGCCGCCCGCCGGCCCAGAAGTCTCCCACGACCGTGCGCTCGACGCCGGGGCTGGACATCAACCGGGCACACAAGGATGGCGCACCGTGGTGGGATGTCGACGTTTCGCGCATCCCGGATGCCACGCCGACCCTGCACACCGGTCCATACAAGGCCAACCCTTACACGGTGCTGGGCAAAACCTATTTCCCGATTCAAGAATCCAAGACCTACGTACAGTCCGGTACGGCGTCCTGGTACGGCACCAAGTTCCACGGTCAGAACACCGCCAACGGCGAAGTGTATGACCTGTACGGCATGAGTGCTGCACACAAGACCTTGCCATTGCCAAGTTACGTTCGGGTGACCAACCTGGACAACAACAAGACCGTGATCCTGCGCGTCAACGACCGCGGGCCGTTCTATTCGGACCGCATCATCGATTTGTCCTACGCGGCCGCCAAGAAACTCGGTTATGCCGAAACCGGCACTGCGCGGGTCAAGGTCGAAGGCATCGATCCGCAGCAATGGTGGGCCGCCAAGGGCCGTCCGGCGCCTTTAATGCTCAACGAGCCGCAAGTCGCGCAGAATAGCGCGCCGGTCATCACGGCTTCGGCCGGTACAGTCGAACAATGGACTCCGCCGCCGCAGCAACACGCCGCCGCCGTTGTTCCTGTTCAAATCGATGCAAAAAAAAACGCTTCTGCACCAGCGTCTGGCCAGTATCTGCAGGTGGGCGCCTTCGCCAACCCGGACGCTGCCGAGCTGCTGAGGTCGAAGCTCAGCGGGATGGTGAGCGCTCCGGTGTTCATCAGCTCGATCGTGCGCAATCAGCAGACCCTGCATCGGGTGCGCCTGGGGCCAATCGGTTCACCGGGTGAAATCCAGCAAGTGCAGAACAGCGTGCGCCTGGCCAACCTCGGTTCGCCTAGCGTCGTGACCGAGTAAGCCACTGAGTAACACGTAGAACTTGATTGACGGTTCATCTGCGGTTTTGGGGGGTGAACCAGGTTGTTGGCTCGTCGAAGAACAAAAGCCCGGCAAAGGGTGGCTGGAGTGAGCAACTGAACACGCGATAACCCGTTAGAAGGTTATTTGATTAGTTTTGCCTTCGGGCAGTTTCCATTAGCGATTTCGAGAGACGGATGAACATCACCACCTTTGCCAAACGCCTGTGCCTTCTAGTCCCGCTGCTCCTCTCGCCAGCCGCTTTCGCGGTCGAGATGATGCCGTCCCCACCGCAACTGGCCGCCAAGGCCTACGTGCTCATGGACGCCAGCAGCGGCAACGTGCTGGTCGAAAACAATGGTGACCAGCGTCTGCCGCCAGCCAGCCTGACCAAGCTGATGACCGCGTACATCGCGACGCTGGAAATCCGTCGTGGCCAGATCGGTGAAAACGATCCGGTCACCGTCAGCGAAAACGCCTGGCGTACCGGTGGTTCGCGGATGTTCATCAAGGTCGGCTCGCAAGTCACTGTCAGCGACCTGCTGCACGGCATCATCATTCAGTCGGGCAACGACGCCAGTGTTGCGCTCGCCGAGCACATCGCCGGCAGCGAAGACGCGTTCGCCGACATGATGAACAAAACCGTTGGCGACCTGGGCATGACCAACAGCCACTTCATGAACCCGACCGGTCTGCCGAACCCTGAGCACTACTCGTCGGCTCACGACATGGCCGTGCTGGCTCGCGCAATCATCCACGAAGACCCGGCTCACTACGCGATCTACTCGCAGAAAGAGTTCTTCTGGAACGGCATCAAACAGCCGAACCGTAACCTGCTGCTGTGGCGCGACAAGACGGTCGACGGTCTGAAAACCGGCCACACCGACGAAGCAGGCTACTGCATGGTGTCCTCGGCCGTGCGTGATGGCATGCGTCTGATCGCCGTGGTGTTCGGCACCAACAGCGAAGTGGCTCGCGCCGCCGAGACCCAGAAGCTGCTGACCTACGGGTTCCGCTTCTTCGAAACCCAGACCTTCTATCAGAAAGGCGCCGAGCTGGCTCAGGCTCCTGTCTGGAAAGGCGCCACCAATCAAGTCAAGGCCGGCCTGGCCCAAGACCTGACCATGACCCTGCCCAAAGGCCAGCTGAAAAAGCTCGCTGCCAGCATGACCATGAACCCGCAACTGGTTGCACCAATCGCCAAGGGCGACGTGATCGGTAAAGTCGAAGTCAAACTGGACGAAAAAGTCGTGCACAGCGCCGACCTGATCGCTCTGGACGGCGTCGAAGAGGGTGGTATCTTCCGCCGCATGTGGGATAGCATCCGTCTATTCTTCTACGGCTTGTTCAACTGATAGTGTGCACCTGCAAGGCCCTGCGCTGATCCGGCGCGGGGCTTTGCCGTCGCCACGGCTTACGCTTACGAGGCCGTTACGCCATGACCGATACCGAAGTAAAGGCGCCCAAGATCGAATTCCCTGCCACTGATTACCCGGTCAAGGTGATCAGCGACACGGGTGTGGGCAACAAGGACAAGATCATCGACATCGTCCGCAAACACGCCAAGATCAATGATGAGCGTGTTGACGAGCGTCAAAGCAGCAACGGTAAATACACCACCATCCAGTTGCACATCGTCGCGACCGACCAGGACCAGCTGTACAACATCAACAGCGAACTGCGGGCCACCGGTTTCGTGCACATGGTGCTGTGATGTCCGGCACGCTGGGCTTTCGCGAGCTCGGCCAGATGGCTTACGAGCCGGTCTGGCATGCCATGCAACGCTTCACCAACGAACGCGGCAGCAGTGCGCCCGACGAGATCTGGCTGGTCGAGCACCCGCCGGTGTTCACGCAGGGCCAGGCCGGCAAGGCCGAGCATTTGCTGCTGCCGGGAGATATTCCGGTGGTGCAGGTCGACCGGGGTGGGCAAGTCACGTACCACGGCCCCGGGCAACTGGTGGCTTACCTGTTGCTCGACGTGCGCAAGCTGGGTTTTGGTGTACGTGATCTGGTGAGCCGCATGGAGTCATGCCTGATCGAGCTGCTTGCCAGCTACGGCGTGACCGCGGTGGCCAAACCGGACGCGCCGGGTGTTTATGTCGACGGTGCGAAAATCGCTTCCCTGGGTCTGCGGATCCGCCACGGTTGTTCCTTTCATGGCCTGGCCTTGAATGTGGACATGAACCTGGAGCCGTTTCGACGGATTAATCCCTGCGGCTACGCCGGGCTGGCGATGACCCAGCTGA